>NZ_JBHFKT010000006.1:0-177980 GCF_042879335.1 Photorhabdus sp. RM96S
CAAGCTGAGTGGGATAAGATAATGTTGTCAAAGCGTTTTATCATTGAAACGATTAATGGGCAATTAAAAACTATTTCTCAAATAGAGCATTCCCGCCACCGAAGTATAAAAGGTTTTCTGTTGTGCGTTTTAGGTGGATTGATTGCTTACTGCCTTAAATTGAAGAAGCCATCACTGAAAGTTTTCTACTCAGAAGAAGATTTCTCAATGACGGCTTAAGCAGAATTCGGGTTAGCTATCAATTCATCACTAATATTTTCAAACAGATAATCATTGAGACCACAACCGTAATCTTCACGCATAATCCGTTCACCGGGTTCAGTCAGAAAAAGAATTTTCATACTCTGGCGAACATGTTCTGCCCCTTCCGCCATGATGATTCCAGTCTGAGAAGAAAATTGAGGCGGAAATGCCCAACCCCGACCATAAATATCGGCTAATATTTTGTCTGCCATTTCACTACCCTATTATTGTGTTAAATTAATTTTCGCACCTTTAATATCGACGCCAGATTTTCCAGCGGCTGACAGGGATTTTTCAGCCCGGATATTAATTTCCTGTGCATTCGCTATTATATTTTTAGCAGAATTAAACGTGATATCTTTATCCTGTTGCAGAGATAAAATATTTTTTCCACTATTAAATGCGAGCGTCTGCTCTTTATTATCGAAGATTAACGCCTGCTGATTTTCCCCCTGTTTAATCACTAATGTTTTTATTTGATTTTTTTCACTCGGTTCTAACGGGGATTTGTTTTTGGGATTATGCATAGCGCCTAATATCACCGGAAAACGGGGATCACATTCAAAGAAACCGATTATCACCTCATCCCCCGCTTCTGGGTAAAAACAGAATCCGCTTTCATGACTGGCATAAGGTTTACCTAAGCGGGCAAAAAGTGTGCCGCCGGTTAAGCTTAAGGCGGGTACTTTGACTGGAATACGATCCAGCGACTGGCTGTCTGGTTGGCATTTTTCCACGATACCAACATGTAACTCTTTAACCGGCGGTACAGCCTGTTCTACATCTGATTGCACGCCTAACGTTAACCGGGTACGCCAACCTTGTCGCTGGTTGATGGTCTGGCTAACACCGGTGATAATCGCCTGTCCATCCATCCCTTGCCCGAAGCCAGTCAACGCCAAAACATCACCCGGCCAATAACGATTATCCCCTTCGACTTCAAAACTGCCGGATACATTATGGCTTCGCCGATTACCCATGATGCTTTGAGTAAATTGTTTGGTTTGTTCATTATCCAATGGATAGCTGAAAATCCATTGCCACTCTTGATCGGTCAGCGATTTCAAACTGTCCGTAGCAAGTTGACCGCGACCAAAGCCACTATTTTTTGCCTGAATCGCCTGAGACAATTTTTGTTGGCTAATGTCCCAAGACTGCACACTTACTGTTTTAGGGCTGCGCTGATTATCCCATTGCAGATTGGCTTCAAACAGCACAACACTCTGGTGGTCACCGCGCTGGCGAATGGTGTGTACGGTTGACTGATTAAGTGATTCCGGTGTTACCAACGTAACGGTATCATGGCCGGGGAGCAGCCAAGTATTCGTAGCAGTAAGTCGGCTTTTTAAGAATGTCCAATCATTGCAACGAAACTGCACCATTTGCTCATGTACCGTTTTAAGTTGAGGCGCCTGTTTTATCGTGACAGGCACACCGGCCTGGCTGAATAGCTTCTTGATAATCGCCTCATCACTCTGTTTACTGAATAGCTGCGAGCGGAAACTATGGGTTAATTTTTGCAATGGATGTTTTGCCGTCAGAATCACTAGACTGTCCTGACCTTTAAGCTTCAGTGTCTGCCGGACGATGATCCCTTTAAACAACACATTTTTTTGTATCTGCACAATAAGTTCATGATTCGGGCGGCAACCTGCCAACTCAGCTTGCACCTTAGCATCAAAAATATGGTTGGTATCACCGATGATAGCCAAAGTGACGTTAGCCGAAGGAATGCCATTGATAGGGTAATTTACTGACAGGCCGATAACCGTAAACTGATTGAGTGTTTTACCGCCTACTTTAACCGCAATCGGAGGTATTTTCATGCTTCCCTCCGTGCTTGTAGCGTCTGTCCCGGAGTAAAATCATCAAGATTATCCAGACCGTTTTGCCAAGCCAAAGAGAGATAATCGATACCACCCGCTAAAGCAGCACCAGCGCCCAGCGCGATTAATGGCAGGGAGAGCATATCAGTTACACTAACCGCAGTGGCTGGCGGCGATTTTAACTGTTGTTCAGTGGTCTGAATAACAAAGCTCTCATCCGCCACCAGCGATAAAGTGGCAATTGCCCGCAACGGCGTGGCATCCCGATCAAATAAGGTGTAATGAATACTAAGACCACTGGCCCGGCAGGCAAAATAGCCTTTGTTTTCCCAACGCATTTTGCCCCATTTGATTTTAAGAAAGTGTGGAACTTTGGTACCGGCATCAACGGCACAGAGGGTTTTCAAGGTCGTCAGCTGGGTTTCTATCGGAATATTATTGCCGGGCATGGAGGCATCAAATAACAGATCTAATGACAGGCCAGCGGGCTGAGACGACATATAGTGGTTGCTTTGGTGGATATGGGTAATGCTTTCATCGTTTTTATAATTGGCTTGATAATTGAACTGGATTGCATCGGGGTTATATATAACCGGTAAACTACCCACCAATATTTTACTTTCCCGATCTTTAAAAGCCGTCAGCGTGAGTTTGGATAGGCTACGTTCAATTAAGCTCATAATGGCCTCCTGTTTCACATAATGCCTCTAGCACCTCCCGTTTCACCTTCTCAATCAGGCGAGCCTCATCCAACGCTTCTTGGGCTAATGTTCGCGGAGATGATAAATCACCCGCAGAATCGGTAACTTTAGCCTGAATAATCAGTTCTTTAATTTCTACAGTCATGCTTTCACTCCTAACCAGCGCATATCTTGGTAACGTAACTCCAGAGAATTGACCAAAACGGCATTGCTATTGGCATCAAAATCACCGGTAGACCAACGAACCGGTAACGCGTTACTTACGGTCCAACTTGCCACAGGTAAAAAATTTTCATTCAGCAACATAATGACCACATCAGCATAAACCGCTTTTTCTCCACGCAAGACACGATCAAATATCAGAGTCAGCGGTGTAATCGTCATAACACCACGTTCCAGTACCAAACTGCCGTGCTGGATCTTCTCGGCCAGCCAAACATTTCTGGCATTTTCCCCGCCCTGGCTGTGTTGGGTGGTTTGCAGTTCACGGCTGAGCCCCGATATGCGCTGAAAAGCAATATCAAGTGGACTGGGAATATTGTTAAACAGAAAACTGGCGATAAAACGGTGTGATACTGATGGGGTATATAGATTGTACATATTTTGCCCCTGTTTAATTTAGTCCTGTTGTCCCGGTACGCGTATCAAACGTCAGACTGAGTTCAATAAATTCCGCCGGAACTAGCAGAGCCAGTTTGATTTTCATAATCATTTTCCCGGCCCGCAAATCCGCTTCACTCATTGATTCGTCAACACCAAGTAATATGTCAAATGCCTGTTCTTCCTCAGTACCCCGTAGCCCACCTCTCAACCACAACTGATGCAGCCAGTTGTAAGTTTGGCCTTTAAGTTTCATCCAAGTGATAGCGTTATTAGGTTCAAACACAAAGGCTCGGCCTAATCGGGTGATATGCGCTTCAATATAGGAGACCAGACGACGGATTTGGATATAGCGCCAAGGGGAGTCGAAAATGTTATCCAGAGTTCGGCATCCCCAAACTTTAATTCCTTTGCCGGGGAAGCTGCGAACCAGATTCAACGAAGCGCCATGCTGATTAAAGAGCGCATCAGCTTCAATAAAAGAGCGTACCGGGCTGACTACCTTAGCTAGCACTACGTTGGCTGGCGCGGTCCAGATATCTTGCTGATTATCATTACGCTGGATAACAGCCGCCACCGCAGCAGTAGGCGAAAGGATGATATGTTTACCACTTTCTTGGTATGTGGTTTTCAGTCCCGGCCAATATACCGCGCCCCATTGCCGATCACTTGAGGAAAACTGCTCTAAACATGTCGCGGCCAGTACCGGATCATCCGGGGCATCCAGCAATCCCATGATGCCGCGCCGACTCTTGCAAAGGTTGAGTACTGATTGCCAAAACTGTAGCCAAAGATCTCTGTTGGCACCGGATTCACTCATCTGACTAAAGCGGATAACATCAGGGACGACAATCAGCGTGATAGCACTCTCTGCGGCAATCGCCTGTTTAAGCCAATCCTGTTGCAGTGCGGTGATCAATGATTGAAAATCGTTCAGTGGCGAGTCTAGCGACAATACATAGGTTTGTTGGCCGCCATTTTCAAAAAAGTGACGTACAGAGTAGTACATTAATCCTGACTCTCGAAATGTTAGGGTAAAATCGGTCAGGCTGTTCAATTTAACCGCGGTTTTATTGCCCGCACTTCTTGGAATGTAACCAATAAAAACCGGCATACCAACAAATGCATCATCTGGCTTCTGGGATATTAGGTTCTCCGTTACTGTGACGCCAGGCTGTTTTATTTCCATTATCGTTTCCTCTACAGGACAGGCGCGGCAAACCGCGCCCCAGTATGGTTACTGTGCTACTTTTTGCGAAAATTGCAGGATAATAAATTCAGCCGGACGGACCGCCGCCATCCCAACCTTGACGATCATTCTTCCTTGCCTAATATCGCTCTCGGACATGGTGATACCTTGGCCAATTTGCACAAAATAGGCTTCCTGTGGGCTATTGCCAACCAGCGCCCCTTGTTGCCAGAGTTGATGGAGATAGTTGTCAATGGCTGACCTTACTCGTTCCCAAGTCGGTTGACTATTGGGTTCAAAGACGGCAAATAGCATGGCCTGTTTGATATCCCGTTCCGCCGCATTAAATAAACGCCGTACCGGAATATAGCGCCAGTTGTCATCATCTTTCAGGGTACGTGTACCCCACACGACAAACCCTCGATTATTGAAATAGCGGATAACATTGATACCTTTTTGATTCATGGTACCTTGCTCATCTTCGGTGAGCCGTTCTTCTATATCACTAATGCCACTCAAAACAACATTAGCCGGCGCTTTCCAGACACCACGATGGGTATCAGTGGCACAATAAACACCAGCTATCACTGCACTGGCGGGAATCATTCTATTTATGTTTTGTATTTTACAAATAGCTTCCTGATAGACATTCAGGTTTTTCTCTTTGAGTTCCGTCAGATTGGTAACCTCGTTTTTTTCTGCATCCTGATAACCTGAAACCACTACAAGGCTCTCTTCCATTTGTATAGGCTGTGAGACTTTCACCGCTGGATAATACGTTGCGGTTTGTGAAGGTACGTTAGCGCTAAGGGCGGTTGTTTTACCTTGGTTATCAGCGATAAGGAAATAGCCAGCATTCAATAATGAAGGCGTCAAACTGTTATATATTTGACTCTGATAACCAGAATTCTGTTCAGAGCAGACGATCAGAGTAATTTCTAAAGCCTGCTCAATTAATTCAGGGATTAAGCCCAGAGTTTTAGTATCTTCCAAATCAGCAATTGGCAAGATATAACAAGGTCCACCGCCATTTTGGAAATAAAGTTTTAAAGCATCACTGCTTGTCGTGTAGTTAGCGATCACCTCGTAAGTGTAATCCGCTTTTTTTTCTTCTTTTCCATTTGTATCGTCATTAACGACTTCATTGTTTTCAACTGATATATCACCTTCAACTTTTTTAGATTTTTTAGGGGGAGACGGAGGCGGAGATGGCGGTATTGATTTGATAGCTATCGACATAACACCACCTACATGAAATAGGTTAGTGAAATCCAACCAGCTACTAACCCGTGTCACTTGTGGCGTTGAGCTGGTTTTCTTAGGTGAGAAGCGGCCAATAAAAACAGGGATTGCCGTGTTCCCTTGACTAATAGAAAGCGCCAGTGATGCATCTTCTTCAATATAGACGCCCGGATAAGTTGGTGCTATTGGCATATGGCCTCCAATTATTGTGCGACGCTCTGCGTAAACTGCAAGATAATAAACTCGGCTGGACGAACCGCCGCCATACCCACTTTGACAATCATTTTGCCCTGTTTAATCTCGTCATCAGTCATCGTGATATTTTTACCTATTTGAACAAAATAAGCCTGATCAGCTTTATTTCCCACCAATCCACCTTGTTGCCAAAGAGAATAAAGATAATTATCAATAGCCCGACGCACAGCTTCCCAAGTAGGTTGGCTATTAGGTTCAAAAACCGCAAAACTCATAGCATTTTTAATGTCTCGCTCCGCGCTGTTAAACAGGCGGCGAACCGGGATGTAACGCCAATTATCGCTGTCCTCAAGCGTACGAGCTCCCCAAACCAATGTGCCGCTTTTAGGGAAGTTACGGATCATATTCAGTGCCTTACCTTGGTTATATTGTCCTTGCAGGTCGTCAGTCACCGGGTATTTAGGCTGGAGTCCTCCTTGAATAGCTACGTTAGCAGGTGCTTGCCAAACACCTCGGTTGTTATCAACACTGGCATAAATACCGGCCATCACCGCACTGGGTGGAATATCAACAAGCGTTTTATTTTTCCCCCATTCAGCGGTCAGCCAAGGATAATAAACTGCGCCATAGGGGGTAGAAGGATAAGAGTCGAGTATATTTTCTGGTTCTTTTATGTTAGTGGTGTTATTTCGGTGTTTAGGTTTAGGAGCGCCATCTTCTTTTTCTTTCGCGATATCAACGTCTGGACCATCAAAAATAGCAAATAATCCTTTACCCGGTTTGCAAAGTTCCGCGACAGCAGTAGTAATATTTTCTCCCGCAGCAACCAACAATGTGACATCATCCAGTGTTGGAACTTGGCCGACTAAGTCTTTAATTTTCACGAGATAGCAATATCCACCACCGTTAATAAAATAGGCCCGTAGTGAAATATCAAGCTTATCATCAGGATTAAATTGCTCACCTTTTCGTGTCAAATAATCCAGCCAACCACTAATACGAAGATGAGCATCTGTGGATAAAAATTTATTATTATCTGCAACCGCAAAAATAGGAACCGCCGTTGCACTTGTACGAACAGAAAGCGCCAATGAAGCATCTTCTTCAATATAGACACCCGGATAGGTTGTACTCATTGTCATAATATTCGCCTTTAAACAGTACTGCATTGAATTGATATGTCAGACTATTCCTGACACCAAACAGTATATTAATGGAATTCAACAGTCACCCGATCGGCTTTCAAACTCATTTCCTGCACCGCAACTTCATTACTGGTAGAATCAAAACTGGGTGCCGTCAGTTTTTCTGGGAAAGCATTAGCAATATTCCAAGTAATTAGCAAATTTGAACCTGTTTCATCGGTGAGACTAATAGAAATATCTTTCTTCTCTATCTGATTAAGCGAAATAGAATTAATCCAATCGTACAATTTAGATTGCCCTTTAAAAATACCGCGCTTCAAGGTAATTGTTGGCCTCTGACGCTGACCGGGCATTTGTAACCAATTACCAATTCCATCACGATATTCAATGGTGTCATAGCTAATATCCAATCCCGATACACTTTGGAAAGACATTTGCTCATCACCAACGGTCACGACAAAACGGTGAGTTGGAATGGGGTATTGAACAGCAATTTGATCGGCAGTTGTAGACATTGTTATTTCCTTAAGAGTTAAATTCATAACCGGGTTAGAATACACATCATTTTAGGTACGCTACCGCCCTTAGGTATCATGCCTAATGCCTTACTTGTGTATTCACCGTGCTTTAATATCCAAACCCTCATTCAAGTAATGAGGCGATCTGACTACTGGTTAACGTAAGTTAATACGTGATAAACATCACACTGTTGGAGCTTTAAACTATTCATCGAAACAGTAATACCCCCATACCGCCAAATAAAAGTTAAAAATAAAAAATAATTATTTTTGTCTCTATTTTTACTTACAATTCAATATGATATACCCTATGGATTTCAAGATGCATCGCGGCGGCAAGGGAGCGAATCCCCGGGAGCATAGATAACTATGTGACCGGGGTGAGTGAGTGCAGCCAACAAAGAGGCAACTTGAAAGATGACGGGTATATCTATATTTCTAAATCTTCCCTTACTTCATGGACAATAGAGTTAGAATCACTGCAAGTATAAATAAAACTAACAATTAATTATCATTAGTTTTATTTCTTAATAAAAAACAGAAAAATAACCCATATGAAAAAATAAAATAAAAATTTTTAAATTATTTATTTTCTTGCATTACTCATGCAGAAGCTATATAAATTCTAACAGGCATAAGCCTAATTGAGCCCTCCTGGCTATAGAGAATAGACAAACACTAAACAGAGGCAGAGAATGCGTTATGTTGAAAATAACTAGAGATGTTTATTTAGACTGTGACTCAAACAAAATAATTCATGGTAAAAATATATTTATCATTACAGAAAAAGAGAAACGCCTGCTACTCGCACTGTGGGAACATGCCTCACAAGGGAATACATTAAACCGGGAACAACTTATCCCTCTGGTTTGGCCTGAACGCAAAAATGGAGTAGCAGAAACCAATTTATTGCAATTAATCTGTAAGTTACGCCGCACATTACGCTATTGTGATCTAGGTGAAGCCATACACACAGTATACCGACAAGGTTATCGTTTTATCCTGCCACTTCAAGATGACGAACAAGATAATCGTCAGCTCCAAAATACTCAATTACCTATTCCCATCGCTACACCGCCAAAGCCATTTTATTGGCGTTTCACCAGGATGATTGTTATGTTTATCACCGCAATCATTTGGATATCAACTATCCTATATACAGCTCCTTTTCTGGCTAAGAGATAATGATGATTTTTATTTAAAAAATGATTAAATCCCCATCAATGGATGGTCCATTAAATTAAACAGCATACAAGCGGGTTTCATCCACTTCTTTACGGCTCATTTCAGCAAGTTATGGGCCGCTTTAATAAGAAAAGATCATGATTCATGATATTAAGTTATCTATTTTTTATCGGTGTAACTCCTTCGTCATTAATTACGACTACCGCTATCGGCAATAAATCCGTCAGGAATACATGTCCCCGCCACTGTCGGGATTTTCGTATCTCTTTGACTGATAACATCCAGATGTCAATCGGCTTGTCCATGAATTTCAATTTCCACCCCAACCAGAAATTAAGATCCCGTTAAACGTGTGTGAAAAAAGAAAAGGCCACGCAATGCGTAGCATGGAATGTGTATTAACCGCTTTTACGTTTACCTTATTCCTTTTACGTCACTGATAAATTTCAATATTTAACTGCTCATAGAAAGTGTTAAGTTAAATGTCACAGGTGAAATCACCTGATTATATATGCCAACAAATAACAGCAATAATAAGGAAACCAATATGATATCAACAAATTTCAAAATATTCCTAAACCCTAACCAAGCTATCGAAGCTTATAAAAATGGGAATATAGCCATTCCTATTCGATGGAGAAGTATAGCAATAAAAAACAACGGCCAAGCAGCAATGAGGGTTTTAAATTTCTGGGCATCCCCATTTGGGGAGTATGAATTCTATAATTCTATTGATGTCTGGCCTGGAGAAACTAAAATACTCAACGCGCCTCCTAACGCTGTTTATTACTATAGAATTACAGCCGTCAATTTAGACGCAACTCTAACCACAGAAGCTGAGTTTAATTGGATATAAAGATTCTTAAGAGTTAGCTATATATCTCTCGTATATAAGAAGATTTAGTTCAATATAGCTCAAACTTCACTACGCAGAAAGTAACATCTTCATTCTCTGCTAAATACTTATCAACTACCGAGGATTACTCGGTAGTTGAAATTGAATGCCACATCAGACATTATCTGAGAACGTGGAAGTGGACTTTATATATGAAAAACTCCGCAAGTAAGAGGCTTGGAATTCAACATAATATATACCCGTCATCTTTCAAGTTGCCTCTTTGTTGGCTGCACTCGCTCACCCCGGTCGCATAGTTTGCTATGCTCCCGGGGATTCGCTCCCTTGCCGTCGCGATCCATCTTGAAATCCATTGGGTATAGTTAACGCCAGTTACAGTAAAAACGCTTGGTTTCACCTGTCTGCTTTAATATGGCACCTAGTTTTTCTACGGTTGGGTTTTCCGATTCATAATAGTAGACATCGTATTCATAATTATCGTTATCTGCATCATGATCATGCAAGAAAGTTCCAAAATCATAAGTTACATTATCAACTGAGACATAAAAATTCTTCTTGAGTACTTCTTTAACTTTCTGATAATTAGCTTTATCAAAATATACTCTCAAATACAATCCGCTGCTATTATAGTAGAACATTAAAATGCTTTTAATATCTATTTTATTTTGGGTTATATTTAAAGTACCGAAAGTAGATTCTCCCTTACCAAAGGCTCCCTTGCCACTCATATATCCCCAGTCCTGCCCAGTATCATACTTACTAGTCCCCAAGGTAACATCAAAAACCATCATATTGTTATCTGGCTCTAACAATGACCAATCACTACCCATTATATCTTCCGGCGTTGGTTGCCAAGGTAACCAATGCCCATGCTTATCGCACTTCTCAATATAAATCAGATTATTGCCTTCACTGTTAGCGTTCGATTCAGGAATAAGGCGTATGCATTCATTAGGAGAATCCCAATCACCACGACGTGCTTGATTTCCTAGATACACTTGAATAATCGCCCACGGACAAGAATTTTCTGGGGCAACAACATGATTACATTTGTATTGATCAGGGTTTAATGATTTATGCTCAGGGAGTTTATTTTCTATTTCAGTAACTTCTGGCTTATTAATTTCAGACATAAACACCTCACTTAATTATTTATTAATAAAGGTAATTTCATCTTACTGCCAAATAGCCATAAGATATTATTCAAATTAGATTCTTACTTCAATAGAATATTCTTAAGTTTACTACTGCATAGACGGTAAAGCACCGCGAGTGCTAAGCCTAAACTATTAATAAGAGTAGTTAGTGATTACGATATTTCCTGATTTATTTCCAATAGATTGATATTGTAAAATTCCATAAAAAAACCTGCCGGAGCAGGTCTATATGCTTTTCTTAGTAAATGGGTTCATGCGCTTACATGATTAAGCAGCCTTAATTCCCGCTCATTTAGACACTGGAAAGAATCTTCTACGATATGAACTAGCTTATCCAAGAGCCTATCAATACGCGAATGTGCATCTGGCATCACCACGGCCATGACCTGATAATGATTTTCATAATACCAATGTTGAGCATAAACCAGATAATTGTCACTTTTCCTGTTGTGTAGCATCACATTTGTCGGCCACGGTTTTTCATTCAGGGGAAGAATATGTAACTTCCATATTCCTGATTCCATAGCCTGCATGTTGCGCTCAAAACGCCCTTGGCATCCAAGCCAACCAGACACCTCTTCTGCACCACTCAAATATTTAACCAACATGGTTGCGTAATCATGAGCAGCCGCATTGAAAAGTAGCTCTTCCGCCACGCTGACGTAAACCATATACCTAACCCCACACAGGCAATGAAATACCGAGCTTTTTATGCGAGAGATTCACCAACTCTTTGTAACTTTCCGCGTCGGCTTTCGGTGTATATTCACCTGCATTAACTGGCAAGTACTGCTTTAACATTGTTGCAATACGCAATAAAACGTTTCTATTATTTGCAAAAATCCTCAACGCTCTCTGAGAATGCGTTTGGAATAGCTTGACATGCGGTCCCCATGCAGGCGAAGACTCCGCAAGAATATAACTTAATTTCAAGAGATGGAGTTGACTCGTGGCGATTTTTGCAGCGGATTCGTAACGTTCGACTACATCACGAATATCTATATCTGGTTCGATCCCGTCACGGTCAATGGTTTCAAGTAATTCAATACCAATTTGGGTATTTTCTTTCAGGTAGGCAAGCGCCATTTTAGATTCAGAGAAATATGACATTACCTCTTGAGCAGTCAGCATTTTTTGCCCTGCTCTGTCTTGCACCAATTGCGTAATCGGAGCAGAAAGATACTCTGGCAATTTTGCTAACTGATTAACGTCTGGAAGTGGAGTTAGCAACGTTACTAACGTTGTCATTCCTACTGTCATGTGACCCCCTTTGATCTGTCTGTGGGATAAGTATATAGGAATACAGTATACATATCGCCTTCCGCACTACCTTACACTATTCTGCATGCTTGCTTATCAAAGCACAATCAGATTTATAAGAAGCATTCTTTGCCATCCCATTTGCAACACCAAGCTTAGAATTTACCAACCAGACCGGGACATTATCTTCCGATTTTAGATTACTCCCCATCACTCCTTTTTAAATTTCAATCACCCATCACTATAAAGAAGAATAATTCTCACTCGTACCATGCGAATAATAAGATGGTCAATAGCATCAAGAAAACCCTATAACAATATTCCTTCTTCACTGAGAAAAGTATCATCTGGTTTTTCATCCATATAGCCAAATATCTTCATCGGAATATCTGTAGTAATATTTATCCTAACAGCTATTCAGTTAACGAAAACAGTTAACAGTTACGCTATTTCCTGATTTATTTCCAATAGATTGATATTGTAAAAATTCCATAAAAAAACCTCGCGATTTCAGCGAGGTTGATTAAATAAAAAACCGTAGTTAAGCGGCGTGTGTGTATAAAAAATCCCGTAAGGGCTATATTTTTAGGTTAATTCCGGCCTGCCTAAGAATAGCGTTAGCTGTATGTTTTGAAACTATTGTGTATGGAACACTGAAATTTTTGTTTGTGATATCGCTACGCCAGATTTCATGACTGCCTTTACCTTGCCTAATAAAATAACAGCCATGAACTAATATACCCGTCATCTTTCAAGCTGCCTCTTTGTTGGCTGCACTCACTCACCCCGGTCACATAGTTATCTATGCTCCCAGGGATTCGTTCCCTTGCCGTCGCGATGCAACTTGAAATCCATAGGGTATAGAATTTCTTTAAGTTGTGGATATAAGCCAGATCCCATGTCAGAGCGCCATCCTTGAATCATAAGCTTGTTCCTGAACGAAACTAATTTTCATTCCATCAGGGTTACTACCAAATTCATTCAGCTCGTATAGTTCGGGAGCTATCTCCCACACTCGCTCTGTTAATTCATCGTATGACTTAGCTTCCGTAACAAGGCCAAGCTCATCACATTCCGCAATCCATACGTCATCATGTGTGATTTTTACAACAAAACTAGTTTGTCGATCACCGAAATGTGCTTTGTAAACTGTGTTGCTCATGATGCCCCCTTAATGCTCGCTATTGGTTAATAATAACCCACATAATAATGTAAGAAAAGGTGATTATTTAAGCCATCACTAACGCATCGTTAAAATTGCTGCGGCTGTATCTGTAATTTCAGATGAACCGTATTTTGCGCCGACTGCAAGAACGTTGATATAACAATCTGCCTCGGCTGCTGATACACCGAACTGATTCAATCACAGAGCTAACGTTCAGGTGGTATCCGGCAAAGTCGTGCCACCAGCTTGTACCAGAATCAATGCGCGGTTTGTTACCTTAATCAGCCCGTCGTTGATTTTCATCAGTTCGGGTTTTGCACTAGCCATTAGCTTTAATGCTGTTGCGGTCTGACTTGCGCTGTATTCTGTCGTGCGCCCCATGTGCTGAGCCGCATCATCAAATTGCTTCAATTGCGCACCTATCAGGTGTGAAAAGAAAAAACCACGCAATGCGTAGCCTGGAATTCAATGTAATACAGCGTAATTTGCTGTTTGCCATTGCTGTACAGCCAGACTAACACTCTGCCCGCCAAACTTTTAGTCTGTAGCGATTGTGATCGAAGATAATCACCGGTGTTGGATTCGTCATATTTTCTCCTAAATTTTCTGCGGTCATTAGTCAACAATAAGAACTTAATATAAGGCCATGCCATTATTGTCATATCGGGAAATCAGCCGCATCGGTATTTCCTAGCCAGTAGTTAACTAAGCTGTAAATATTTACATGGGCCATTCAGGCTTTCGCAACACACCAACACATGAACAAAATAAGCGATTGCCTAATTCCTCTATCCTCTTAATGGATGTATATAAAGATCAACTCTTTTTTTCAAAAAAATACGATTTTTAATTCCTAGACTCTATCGCCATCGATATAACAACGTATCAGGCAGGATATTTAATCCCCATAACAATAACATGACATTTATTGAAAAAAAATAAGCTTACATTGGTTGCCATAAAATGACAAAGAGTTGAACATTCGGTTATAATCAGATAATCACTCCATGAGAGAAATATACTATTTTCATTATCATTCAACATGTTACATTAATTTAAATCTCATTATTCCTTTTTAAATATCATTCATAAAATCGCTGTAAAAAGGAATAATTCTCATTCATGTTATGCGAATAACAAGCTCCCGGGGATTCACTCCCTTGCCGCCGCGATGTATCTTGAAACCCATACATAGGGTATAAATTATATTTTACACTGATATGCCCACCATTTATTCCTTATCTTCCACAGCAAGATAAATTATTTATAGATGGGATAATCCCCTTAATTATCTGATAACAAACTCAAGACTTTATTATCACAAAATACCGTTCGTTTAATTTTTATTTAACTTCAACAATAAATAACTAAATAACTAAATAATTCCAAAAAAAACAGTCAACAATCCTAATAAAATTATATTAATTAATAATATTCTTATTTGTTTTTAATGAGAACTTATTTACAAAGATAGGGATAAATGAGTACTAAGATGCAGAAAATAATTATCAATTAATCAATAAAGTAACTTTGTGGTGTTAAATAAATTCGTAAAGTCATGGAACTATCTGTCTTGTTAAACTGTCATAAGCCGGTTACTTATTCCCTTACAATTAAGGAGGGAAATAATCATGGTGCTAAAACAACTCATCTTAGCCACTCTGATTTTTAGTTTATTGTCAACTGATGCACTCGCAGGAAAACCACAAAACTATCTCTACACTTCATCCGATGAGCTCGATCAATTACGTCCTCTGTTAGAACGTCAAAATATTGACGGTGTACAAGTTGTTTATGCCATTTTATCTCTAACAAGGCACAAAATACCAAGGCGGTTTAGTTGCTCAAGTTGATAATCCCGGTGAAGGCAAAGCACAATGTTATGGCTGGGTTGCTATTCAGTGGAATACAGCGTTGCGCAAACGCTATCAGGATCTGCTTTCCGAGCATCAGTATATGTCTCGCTTTTTTAATTTCGCGTCAAAAAATAAGATCGGTCTCGGTGGTCCCGATATCGTGCCATATCAATCTGCTCAGATGAAAAACGCTTATCCCTTTTTCAATCGTTACAAAGGCAAGCTGGATTTGGTGACAATGGCAGTCCAAGAACCCACACTGACCTACACCAACCCAAAAACTAAAAAACCCTTCACTGAGGAGGAGTTTACTAATTTTGCTGAAAACTATTTGGGGGCTAACATTATTTTTTGGAGTACCACAACACCATGGCTAAAGCAGTAAAGCAAAAGCCATGCAGATTTGTGCATGCACAATGGGCCGTGCCAAACACCAGACGCGGATGAATATACCCGTCATCTTTCAAGTTGCCTCTTTGTTGGCTGCACTCGCTCACCCCGGTCACATCGTTATCTATGCTCCCGGGGATTCGCTCCCTTGCCGTCGCGAAGCATCTTGAAATCCATAGGGTATGATAATGTCGAGCTTGTAGTACAAGTTGCGCCAAAAGGCGAGGAACGGTCCATTTTTCCTCACCACGACCAAACATTCACTCGGAATATTCAAATAAGAATTATAAATATAAATTTAAATTTATCATTTAGGTACAGTGAAAAATCTTTATGATTATCTCCGCATAATAACAACGCGGAGCTTACAATAATCCTCTCCGCGTAGATAAATTTTAACTCATGTCATTAACTGAATCGATAAAACGATTAAGAACACTTGAGTGTGATTTAGACTTATAAATATAACATTGATTTGCTGCACCAGGTTTTTCAATGGGAACAAAACTCAAAGCATCTCCTCCTTCCAATTCATCAGGATGAGAATCTGTAATAAATATATAATCTCTGGAATAAATGAAATTCATGCAGCATCCCATATTATCCATCTGACGCATATTTACTTTTCCACCACTTTGAATAACTTCTTCTTCCAAGTTTTTAATGAAGCTACTTTTATAAAGTACAGGATCGCATAGCCAAGTATTACTCTTTAGTAATTGCATCACATCGCCATTAGCAATATCTAATAACTCTTTTCGGCAGCAAATTCCCAATTCAGGCCCTTTTATTTTGCGAATGAGAAGAAAACGGTCACTTAGTATCTTTTCTGAGCTCAGAATGAGAGTATTCCCGTCATAATCCACTATTTCTTCAATGTTATCATAACTAAACCGGAATATATTTACCTGTGAGCTATTTCTGTCAGCTGCCTTATATAAATAAATAAGATGTTTGTTTTTCCCCCAATCGTAATAAATATTAACTATGTTACATATACTACCACTGATATGTTTTTTAGTTATTTCTTTTTCTTGTAAATAAAGATCTTTAAGATCATTATATAATTCTAAACCATCTTTAGTCAGACTCATCCCAAATTTCTCCCTTTTGAAAAGGCGCTTCCCTAATGTTGCTTCGAAGTCTTTGATTGATTTAGCTACTGGAGGAGTTGTACGGTTCATCACTCTTGCCGCTTTACTTAAAGAACCATTTTCCACCACTGCCATGAATGCTTCTAATTTACGAGAAAAAAACATAATTCACCGTTCCTATATAACTTGTGGCTAAAATAATTTCTTTGAAATAGCCTTCACCAAATGACAGCTAAATCAAGTTTGATACTGTGAAGGCATAAATTTTGTACAAAAAAACAAATACTTCTCAAACATATACCACATAAAAAAAGCGTATGTTCAATACATAGGTGGCTCAATAAACTCTATTATTCATGTTTATCATGGTTCAAAAATTAATCTCAACCAATCAACCATTAGAAAATATAAACATTACTAACGAGCTCAATTTTCTATCAAAGATTAGGATAGGGTTCTACATTTTTCAGTAATCAATTTTTGTAACACTAGAGATAAAAACGGTCTAACAGGGGCTCTTTCTCACCACAAATTATTATATTTTTCACAGCAAATTATAATATTAGGGGTTCCGTTACTATTTCGTGCTGACCATTGTCAATAGTTACTTTTTAAAATCCATCTGTTACTATTGTTCCTGTGTCTTTTTACTGGATGGCTGTAAAAGATGAAATTTATCTCTTTTAATATTAATGGATTACGTGCCCGCCCCCATCAGTTAGCTGCGATCATCGAGCAACATCAACCCGATGTTATCGGTCTACAGGAAACAAAAGTTCATGATGAAGCGTTCCCTTTAGGAGAGGTTGGGGAGCTTGGCTATCATGTATTTTATTACGGCCAGAAAGCCCATTACGGCGTTGCACTGTTAACGCGCCAGATGCCTCTTGCGGTGTATCGTGGTTTTCCAGGGGATGATGAAGATGCTCAACGCCGTGTTATCATGGCAGAAATAGAAACCCCACACGGGTTATTAACCGTTATTAATGGCTATTTCCCACAGGGAGAAAATCGTGAACATCCAGTGAAATTTCCGGCAAAAGAGAAATTTTATCAGGATCTGCAAAACTACCTGGAGCAAAACTTAACCCCTCAATCACAAGTGATTATCATGGGTGATATGAATATCAGCCCGACAGATATGGATATCGGAATTGGTGAGAACAACCAAAAACGCTGGTTAAAAACAGGTAAATGTTCTTTTCTGCCAGAAGAGAGAGATTGGATGGATCGCCTGAAAAATTGGGGCCTGGTTGATACATTCCGGCATCTCAATCCTGAATGTAATGACCAATTTTCTTGGTTTGATTATCGATCCAAAGGGTTTGATGACAACCGCGGATTGCGGATTGATTTACTGCTTGCAAGTAAACCCTTGGCGGAGCGCTGTATCGCAACAGGCATTGATTACAAAATCCGTGAGATGGAAAAACCGTCAGATCATGCCCCAGTTTGGGCAGAATTTGAAATTTGATATTCCGTTAACACCGAATATCAATCGTTTTTTTTAAATAATGCAATAATTGCTGCGCTCTATGGCGCAGCTGTTTTGGCATTTTTCGTTGCTTTTATTCTTTTCCCCTTTTTATCTTTCACTGGGAGTGGTGGTAAGTCACGAAAAGCGGTTAAGTTACGGTTCTGTTTGGCCTGCAAAATTAATTGCTGCAATGTCTCCTCAAGTGGCCCCATGAAATCTTGATAGCGGAACTGTTTTTCACTGATTTGCGTTAACCGAGACTCCCAATGAGCGGTCATATCCGGTAAAGCGGCCATATCAGGCAATACATGGATCAACGCCCTACCCGCAGGTGTTGCATGAATATGACGCCCTTTTTTATAAAGAAACTCCCGTTTAAACAACAGTTCGATAATGCCAGCCCGCGTGGCTTCCGTTCCCAACCCATCTGTTGCACGAAGGACTTTTTTCAGCTCTTTATCCTGTACAAAACGGGCAATTCCGGTCATAGCAGAAAGGATAGTCGCATCAGTAAATGGCTTTGGCGGTTGAGTTTGGCGCTCTACCACCTCTCCTCTTTCACACAATAATTCATCACCTTTAGCAACAACGGGTAATGGCGTTCCGTCATTCTCTTCATCACGCTCTTTATTACCAAGTAACGTTCTCCAGCCTGCCTCAGCAAGAAAACGGGCTTTAGCAATAAATTTTCCACCCGCAATTTCCAATTCAATAACACATTTACGGAATATGGCATCTGGGAAAAATTGCATCAAATATTGTCGGGCGATCAAACCATAAATATTAGACTCGTTATCCGTCAGATTTATATGGCTACTTCGAGCTGTAGGAATAATTGCATGGTGAGCATCAACCTTTTTATCGTCCCAACAACGATTTTTTCTATCTATTTCCAGTAACTCTTGTGGCAACAGATTTGTTGCGTGAATAGATATCGCATTAAGCACTGCATGACGACCGGCAAAGTGTTCATCCGGCAAATAACGGCAATCAGAACGGGGATAAGTAATTAGCTTATGTGTTTCATACAATCGCTGACAAATATCCAACACTTGTTGCGCATTTAGGCCAAAACGTTTAGCGGCTTCAATTTGCAAAGAAGATAATGAAAATGGCAAAGGAGCAACTTCAGATTCCCGTTTATCCTGATAAGAGATCACATAGGCTGGTTGACCGGTTATTCTGGCAACAACATGTTCAGCCAGAGGCCGGTGTATCAATCGCCCTTCTTCATCTAAAAAATCGATACAAGATTCACTTGGTTGCCAGATAGCGATAAAACGTTCATCTTTCGGCGTAACAATATGCGCTTTCACCTCAAAAAAATCTTTGGGTACGAAATGCTCAATCTCTTCATCCCGACGAACGACTAAACCTAAAATAGGGGTCTGAACCCGCCCGACAGATAATACCCCCTGATACCCCGCATTGCGGCCAAGCAAGGTATAAGCACGGGTCATATTAATGCCATAAAGCCAATCAGCCCTAGCTCTAGCAAGAGCTGAAACACATAGCGGAATAAAATCCCGGTTATCTCTTAACCGATCAACAGCTCTGATTACCGCTTGTGGATTTAGATCACTTATCAAGCAGCGGCGAACATTTTTCCGCCTCACAGCATCCAGTTTCAAAAAATCCAAAACCTCATCCACCAACAGTTGCCCTTCCCGATCTGGGTCACCGGCATGCACTATTTCATCGGCTTTTTCCAACAATGTCTGGATAATGTTGAGCTGTTTCTCAACAGAAGGTCGCGGTTTTAACTGCCATTTTTCAGGAATGATTGGAAGATCAACCAATGACCAACGAGCAAAACGACTGTCATAGGCATCAGGTTCCGCCTGTTCCAGTAAGTGCCCAATACACCAGGTAACAAACTGGTTATCTCCACAAGCGATAAAGCCATCACCACGGCGATGCGGTTTTGGTAAAACATCGGCAATCGCCCTGGCTAGACTTGGTTTTTCTGCAATAAAAAGCCGCATGGATATTATTCATTAACCTCAATGAGTACTCTGCCTGACTGTTGCTCAGACAATTCACCAATCGCGGTCAGTTCGATGCCATGACATCGTGCAATCGCTTTCACTTCGTCCATAGCTTCTGGTAGAACAGCCAACAGCAGGCCACCGGATGTTTGCGGATCACATAACAGTTTGCGCTGAAGTTCTGTCATTTCACCAATAAGATGACCGTAACTATCAAAGTTACGCCCGGTTCCCCCCGGAACACAACCCTTTTCAATATAGGATTCCACTTCCGGCAGTTTAGGCACTTTTGCAAAATGGAGAGTAGCCTGAACCCCCGATCCGACACAAATTTCACTTAAATGCCCTAAGAGGCCAAACCCGGTTACATCGGTCATTGCTGTAACGCCAGCCACCTCAGCAAAATCTATCCCCAATTTATTTAAGCGGCACATGGTTTCTATCGCAATTCCCTGATGTTCAGGTAACAGCAAGCCTTTTTTCTCCGCCGTGGTCAATACACCAATGCCAAGTGGCTTTGTCAGAAATAGCTGGCTTCCCGCTTTCGCGGCACTGTTCTGTTTCACTCGGCCAATATTAACGATACCGGTTACAGCCAAACCAAAAATAGGTTCAGGTGCATCAATAGAGTGCCCTCCCGCCAGTACAATCCCAGCCTCTTTACACGCAGCCCGGCCACCTTCAATCACCTGACGGGCAATTTCCGGCGCCAATTTATCAATAGGCCATCCCAAAATAGCTATCGCCATAATAGGTTTACCGCCCATCGCATAAATATCGCTGATAGCATTTGTTGCAGCAATGCGCCCAAAATCAAATGGATCATCGACAATCGGCATGAAGAAATCTGTCGTACTGATAATGCCGGTACCATTGCCAATATCATAAACCGCAGCATCATCACGGGTTTCATTACCAACCAGTAAGTGAGGATCAAGAAATTTTTCCTGCTCACTATGCAGAATGGTTTCCAAAATTTTTGGTGAAATTTTACAACCGCATCCAGCACCGTGGCTGTATTGGGTAAGACGAACTTCTGTTGACATAACAGACCCCGGTTACAAGTAGCTGACAAAATTGGTCATATCAGGCGCAGTAACCTTATTGGGTGCTTTTAGTGCAGGCGTTCCAAGGTAGAGAAAACCCACTATTTTGTCATGTTCATGACAACCCAAACCAGCACGCACGGTATTATCATCAGTCCATGAACCCGTACGCCAGATACCACCAAACCCTTGAGCCACAGCCGCCATTTGCATCGCATGTACAGCACAACCCGCTGAAACCACCTGCTCCCATTCAGGTATTTTGGAATTCTCAGCCACTTTTGCAATAACAGCGATGATTAATGGCGCGCGATAAGGCGCATTTCTCGCTTTTTCTTCCGCCTCAGCGCCAAGCTGACTATCAATGGCTGCTTGATGGAGTAATCGACTGAATCGCTCAATACCTTCATCCTGCATGACAATAAAGTGCCACGGACGTAATGCACCATGATCAGGTGCTCTCATTGCCGCCGCCAGAATATGCTGTAATACTTCACCTTGAGGCGCGGGGGTTGTTAAACGTGATACTGAGCGTCTGTTCAACAAAAGTTCTAGTGCATCCATTTTTTCTCTCCTAAGTAATGTATTTTGGTATAAGCTAACATTTTCTGTTTATTTGTTAACAAATAAAAGCCCTAAAGCCGTCTTTTCAGGCAATATGCCACTATTTGAAGCTGACATTTACCTGCCTGATCATTAGGATAGCTTCACTTGATCCTATTTTTGGAGATGATATGCGTATTTTATGGAAGTTGATCGCAAGATTATTTAAATGGAGTTGGCGACTATTAAATTTTATTCGGGAAGTCATTTCAAACCTGATTTTTATCATGCTAATTCTGATTGTGGTTGGTGGTTTTCTGATTTACCAACAGACAAACAAAACGGCAGATAGTTATCAAGGAGCATTATATGTCAATCTCACCGGTATCATTGTGGATCAGGTCTCCAGCCGTACTCCATTGACTCAATTAGGCCGTGAGTTGTTTGGTACATCCAGCAATAAATTCCAGGAAAATTCCCTGTTTGATATTGTTGATAGCATTCGCCAAGCAAAAACCGATAACAAAATCACCGGTCTGGTGCTGAAACTTGATGATTTCATCGGCACCGACCAGCCATCTATGCAGTATATCGGTAAGGCAATTAATGAGTTTAAAGCTTCCGGTAAACCGGTTTATGCTATCAGTGATAGTTATAATCAATCACAATATTATCTGGCTACCTTTGCCGATAAAATCTACCTATCGCCACAAGGAACGGTTGGCCTTTATGGCTATTCAACCAATAACCTGTATTACAAATCCCTGTTGGATTCACTGAAAGTCACCGCGCATATTTTCCGGGTCGGGACGTATAAATCAGCCGTTGAACCAATTATGCGTGATGATATGTCCCCCGCTGCCCGCGAAGCTGATAACCGCTGGGTCAACGGTCTGTGGCACAACTACCTCAACACTGTCGCTACCAACCGCAAGCTTTCTGTTCATCAAGTATTCCCAGGTGCTGATGAGATGATTGCTAACTTACGTGCTGTTGGCGGAGACAATGCACAATATGCACTTAAATACAAACTGGTCGATTATGTTGCGCCACGCAATGTCATTGAAAATGACCTGATAAAAGCCTTTGGTTGGGACGAGAAAAACCGTCACTTCAATGCTATCAGCATTTATGATTATGCACCGCAATTGATAGAAGGCAGGTTATCATCTAAAGGCAATATCGCCGTTATTGTCGCACAAGGTGCAATCATCGATGGGCAGCAGACTCAAGGCATGGTTGGCGGTGACACAACCGCTGCTCAAATCCGTCAAGCTCGTCTGGATGATAATATCAAAGCCGTTATTCTGCGGGTAAACAGCCCTGGTGGCAGTGTAAGTGCTTCTGATGTTATCCGCACTGAACTGGCTGCGCTACGTGCAACGAATAAACCTGTGGTGGTTTCTATGGGGGGAATGGCGGCCTCTGGTGGCTACTGGATCGCGACCCCGGCTAATTACATCATCGCAAACCAAAGTACGTTGACGGGTTCTATCGGTATCTTCGGTGTCATTACCACTTATGAAAACAGTCTGGAACATATTGGTATCCATACTGATGGCGTTTCTACCACACCACTCGCGGGTATTTCTGTTACTAAAGGACTCAGCAAAGAGTTCTCAGCACTGATGCAACTTAATATTGAGAACGGCTATAACAACTTTATTGGCCTTGTTGCTACTTCACGCCATAAAACACGTGAAGAAATCGATAAAATTGCTCAGGGGCATGTGTGGACGGGTAATGATGCGAAAACCAATGGATTGGTCGACCAATTAGGGGATTTCGATGATGCGGTCACCAAAGCGGCTGAATTGGCGAAATTGGATAACCCTGATCTTGACTGGATGCAACCTGAAATGTCATTCAGTGAGTTGCTGATGAACCAGTTAACAACAACCGCACAGGCTATCGTGCCGGAAGCAGTTCAAGCCTGGCTACCCGCTCCATTGGTGCAGGTAGCTCAGGAAGTGAAACAACAGAGTGAGTTCTATCGCCATCTGAATGATCCACAAAATCGTTATGCATTCTGTTTAAATTGCGGAGATGTTCGCTAAACAACCTATACCCGTTATCTTTCAAGTTGCCTCTTTGTTGGCTGCACTCGCTCACCCCGGTCACATCGTTATCTATGCGCCCGGGGATTCGCTCCCTTGCCGTCGCGATGCATCTTGAAATCCATAGGGTATATAACAATGCATGATTCTAGTAATAACTCGATTAATTTAGCCTGACAGATGCCCTGTCAGGCTTTTTTTATTCTGCAATACTCCTATAATCCTGCTGATCTTTTTATGAGGTACAGTCATGCAGAAGAAATCTATTTATGTCGTCTATACTGGTGGAACTATTGGGATGCAACGCTCATCTCAGGGATACATCCCCGTTTCCGGGCATTTACAACGCCAATTAACAAAGATGCCTGAATTTCATCGACCGGAGATGCCGACATTCACCATCCGTGAACATCAACCATTGATCGATTCTTCGGATATGACCCCAGAAGACTGGCAATTTATCGCTGATGATATCCGAGAAAATTACCATGATTATGATGGGTTCGTGATCCTGCATGGTACGGATACAATGGCATTTACGGCATCTGCCCTCTCCTTTATGTTTGAGAATCTAGGTAAGCCAATCATTGTCACCGGGTCACAAATCCCACTGGAAGCACTGCGCTCTGATGGGCAGACAAACTTGTTGAATGCGCTTTATCTTGCCGCTAATTACCCGGTTAACGAGGTCAGCCTGTTTTTCAATAATAAACTGTTTCGTGGGAACCGGACCGTCAAAGCGCATGCCGACGGTTTCGATGCTTTTGCTTCACCAAACTGTTCTCCATTAATGGAAGCCGGTATTAATATTAAAACCTTCAATACAGATTCCACCTTTGCTAGTCACGGTAAATTTATTACCCATCAGATTACCCCTCAGCCCATTGGCGTAATCACCATTTATCCCGGCCTTTCCAGTCAGATTGTGAATAATATTTTGATGCAACCGGTTAAGGCTCTCATCCTGCGCTCATATGGCGTCGGAAACGCACCTCAACACCCTGAATTATTAAAAGAGCTAAAACAGGCAACAGAGAGAGGGATCGTGGTCGTTAATTTGACTCAATGCATTTCTGGCCGAGTAAATATGGAAGGATATGCAACGGGCCATGCTCTGGCTGAAGCGGGGGTGATAAGCGGCTACGATATGACTTTTGAAGCAACTTTAACCAAGTTGCACTATTTACTCAGTCAACCCTATGACAATGAAAAAATTCGTTATTTAATGCAACAAAATTTACGCGGTGAATTAAGTTATGCTGATAAATAATCAAGGAAAGAGATGAAAACGGCCCTATTACTTATTGATCTACAGAACGACTTCTGTACCGGCGGTGCTTTAGCCGTAGAAGAGAGTGAACAAGTCATTGTTGCGGCAAATCAGGCAATGGCTATTTGTCTGAAACACAATATCAGCATTATTGCCAGCCAAGACTGGCATCCTGCTGAACATATGAGCTTTGCCGTAAATTCCGGCCAGAAGATCGGCGATATCGGTCTATTAAACGGTATTCCGCAAGTATGGTGGCCGGTACACTGCGTTCAAAATCAGCATGGCGCTGATTTCCATCCACAGCTAAACAAGCAGGCAATTGTTGAAATTTTCTACAAAGGAGAAAATCCACAGATCGATAGTTACAGTGCTTTCTTTGACAACGGCCGTCAGAATAAAACCCGGCTTGATGACTGGTTGCAAACACAGCAAATTGAACGTCTGTTTATTATTGGGATCGCCACTGACTATTGTGTGAAATTTACCGCGCTAGATGCGCTGGCATTAGGTTATGAAACCTGGGTCATTACGGATGGCTGTCGAGGGGTTAACCTTAGTCCAAATGATAGCCAATCAGCCTTCAAAGAGCTAAAAGAGCGAGGCGCTATATTGATAGAACTTGATCAACTAGAAGATACTCTTCTCTGATATCAATCCAAGGTCAGGCTGAGTTTTACACACTCAGCCTTTTCACACCTCATTTGCCAAAGATTATGGCTTGAATGTTGCCACCATTTTAGACTGAAAGATCGCTTTCAGTTCTTGTTTACTCTTCATCACCAACTGGCCGTCAGTACCAATCGTCATATGTTGCGGATCATGGTTATGCCTTGATTGCCATAGCATAATCATTTGCAAACTATGCTCTTTCTGCTCTACCGTTAGAGGCTCACCATCCTGCCATTTACCCAGTTCTACTGCCTGAACCAGGCGTTGATATATTTCTGGTGTCATTACAGATAACAGATCATCCAGTTCCATTGATATTTCCTCATTATTTTCCAGAATTAGCTGAAACGATTTTTTACGTAAACTAAGATTATGCTCGCAATAATAAAAACGATTAACCTACTGTTTTTTCGCCTGTATTTTCATCAGTAAAGCTTAATGCAACCGAGTTGATACAAAAACGCTCTCCTGTCGGCTGCGGTCCATCAGGGAACACATGCCCCAAATGAGCGTTACAATGACCGCAACGAACCTCAATACGATGCATATTGTGACTATCATCATCAAGATACTGCACTGCATCATGAGTGGCAGGCTGGTAAAAACTCGGCCAGCCACAACCAGAATCAAATTTAGTGTCAGACATAAATAACGGCTGCTCGCAGCACAAACAATGATACACGCCACTTTTCTTATTATGTAGCAATTTCCCTGAGAATGGCGGCTCTGTCCCGGCATTCTGGGTTACGTGACGCTGAATATCGGTTAGTTCTTTATAAAGGGAAACATCAGGATTCTTAGTCATAACGACCACCTTAATAATAAGACTCATGCTCTCAATAATAATTGATTAATAATAACAAAAAATTAACATTACATCAGTGGAATTTATTTTAAGTGGTTAACTGAATCTGTCTATACCCTATGTGACCGGGGTAAGTGAGTGCAGCCAACAAAGAGGCAACTTGAAAGATGACGGGTATATCCTACTATTTGTGATGTGACTCGCATATCTAACCAATTAACTTTCAATATCTGTCTGTGCCTTGATAATGATGGGCGGCTCGATTGCCAGTACCCTATAGCAAGCGTCTAAATGATGAACTCAAAGCTAATGTTTTTCAGCTATTGACACGATTCCGCTTGACGGCTGGCAAGGTTTTGGTAACTTTAGTAATAATTTTTAATTCACTAAAAAATAGCTGGTGGAACACTATGACTATCAAAGTAGGTATCAACGGTTTTGGTCGTATTGGCCGTATTGTTTTCCGTGCTGCACAAGAACGTTCAGACATCGAAATCGTTGCAATCAACGATTTGCTCGACGCCGAATACATGGCTTACATGCTGAAATACGATTCAACTCACGGTCGCTTCAACGGCACTGTTGAAGTAAAAGACGGCCACCTGATTGTTAACGGCAAAGCTATCCGCGTTACAGCAGAAAGAGATCCAGCTAACCTGAAATGGAATGAAGTAGGTGTTGATGTTGTTGCAGAAGCAACAGGTATTTTCCTGACTGACGAAACTGCACGTAAGCACATTGCCGCTGGTGCGAAAAAAGTTGTTCTGACCGGCCCATCCAAAGATGACACGCCTATGTTTGTTATGGGGGTTAATCACAAAACTTATGCAGGTCAGGAGATCGTTTCCAATGCTTCCTGTACCACTAACTGTCTGGCACCGCTGGCTAAAGTTATCAATGATAAATTCGTCATTGTTGAAGGTCTGATGACCACAGTTCACGCAACAACGGCAACTCAGAAAACCGTTGACGGTCCTTCTGCGAAAGATTGGCGTGGTGGTCGTGGCGCTGCTCAGAATATTATCCCATCATCTACCGGCGCAGCTAAAGCTGTGGGTAAAGTTATCCCTGAACTAAATGGTAAGCTGACTGGCATGGCTTTCCGCGTTCCTACGCCTAACGTATCTGTTGTTGATCTGACTGTACGTCTGGAAAAACCAGCCACTTATCAACAAATCTGCGATGCAATCAAAGATGCGGCTGAAGGTGAACTGAAAGGCGTGCTGGGTTACACCGAAGATGATGTCGTATCTAACGATTTCAATGGCGAAAAACTGACTTCTGTATTTGACGCAAAAGCAGGTATCGCTCTGAACGACAACTTTGTAAAACTGGTTTCCTGGTACGACAACGAAACCGGTTACTCTAACAAAGTTCTGGATCTGATTGCTCATATCTCCAAATAACTGAGTAATGACTTTGTCTGAAAAGAGCTGCCTTCCCCCGGCGGCTCTTTTATACCCTATAGATTTCAAGATGCATTGGGTATATTATCGCCGTGAGTAATTAAAAACTATATGTAACACCTGTCCAAACAATACTTGAATATGACTTATTAACCATTGGGCTATCTTTAATTTCACTCGGTAAACGCTCAACGCGCCCCATCATAAATACAGACCATTCCTGGTTAAATTTATAATTAGCAGATAATTCCAGATAGGGAGTCCAACTATCATCTGGAGTATATTTTTCTAGTCCGCTATGGCGTGATTCACTATCTTTAATACCATATTCATAACGATTTTGTTTTTTACTATTCCAAACCACACCTAATCCTGGTTGTAATGACCAATCATCACTTTTAAATTCATATAAATAACCTAAGTCAATCGTTATGCCTTTACTTTTACCCAAAGTATCCGCAGCAAAAGAGCTACGCAACGTTCCCCAATCTTCAATATGACGATAGCTAAAGCCGCCCATCATAGTATCATGGCGACGATCCAACTTTTTCATCTGCTTATCTTCATTATCTTTTGGGCGAAAATTTTGAGGATAGTAATAGACATCTAAAGATAGCTGATCTTTTGGTTGATTCCACAAATAATACCCGGCGGCTAAAGTATGAAAATAGAAATTGTCACTTTCATAATTAACCATTGGAACAAACAACACTTTATCTTTATTCTTTACCCCCTTATAAGGTGATGCCTCAGCTAAAACAGAGGCGCCAATTGACCACTGTCCCGCATAAGCTAAAGATGAAGAAAGACAAAAAGTGACGACTGTGGCTAAAATTTTAGCTTTGTTGATCATGATTAACTATTTCCTTTAAAACAATTATGCGATTAGCTATATCAAGTGTAAAAGATCATTTCCCTCATTTCCAAGTAATAACGTCCTATTTTGCCTTAAAAAGCACAATATGTTTAGTGCCCGCCTAATTATTCTGACAAAAATAGACAGATTAGAGAAAACAAAGATATATTAATTTAGCCAAAACGGTAACTTATTTACTGCAATAATACCAAACGGTGACGACTATTTGACACGCTACCTAGTATTTAACGACATCATATAGATACCGGGACCCGATTTGCCAATGCGCACAATAATTCATAGCCAATCGTTCCAGAGCTCTCCGCCACATCATCCACCGGCAAATTTTGCCCCCACAATTCAACACGACTGCCAATTTGGGCCTGCGGACAAGGCGTTAAATCCACCGACAACATGTCCATTGATACTGTACCTAATACTTGGGTCCTAACGCCATCGACAATAATCGGTGTTCCCGTCATTGCACAACGGGGATAACCATCAGCATAGCCACAGGCGACGATACCGACGCGCATAGGGCCTGACACTGTATATTTACTGCCATAACCTATTTTGTCTCCTGCCTTGAGATTCTGAATAGCAATAATCTCACTTTGCAGACTCATCACCGCTTTCAACCCAATATCGGCAATATCTTTCCACTTTCCACTCGGTGAGGCACCATAAAGCACGATACCGGGACGTACCCAATCTCTATGAGTTTGTGGATACCACAAAGAAGCAGCTGAATTAGCCAAACATTGAGAAATATCCAACCCCTGACTCACCGAATTAATAACGTTAAGTTGTTCAGTAACACCGATCTCCTTATTATCCGCATTCGCAAAATGTGACATTAACGTTATTTGCCCAATTTGCCGGATACCTCTTGCTAATGATAAAACCGCGCTATATTGATCCACAGGAAATCCCAATCGATTCATACCGCTATTGAGTTTGAGGTAAATATTGATGGGTTTACTCAAATTGGCTGCTTCTATTGCTTCAAGTTGCCAATGGCTATGCACTACCGTTGTCAACTGATATTCATCAATTATTGGCAAATCTTCCGGTTTGAAAAACCCTTCCAATAGTAAGATTGCCCCCTGCCACCCCTGCTCCCGCAATAAAATCGCTTCATGAAAATCAAGTAAAGCAAATCCATCAGCCTGATCAAGATACCGCCATATACAATGCAGACCATGCCCATAAGCATTTGCTTTAACAACAGCCCAGATTTTACTATTACCGACCTTATTACGAATAATCGCCAGATTATTTTCCAATGCATCAAGATGGATCGTTGCCGAAATCGGACGTGGCATATTCTATTTAGCCTCTCAGTTCAGTGTGTAATTGATGGCTAAATGGCACCAATTTTGTATTAAAACCATTAAAATAACGAAATACTGATAAATCATCAGATGCAATGGCAGGCTTTTTACCCGAAATAATATCAGCCAGCAATTGACTGGAACCGCATGCCATTGTCCATCCCAATGTACCATGCCCTGTATTTAGGTAGAGATTGTGATATTCAGTCGGCCCAACAATTGGCGTACCATCTGGTGTCATTGGACGTAATCCTGTCCAAAAATGAGTCTGAGTAATATCGCCACCGCCTGGATAAAGGTCTTGCACCACCATTTTCAATGTTTCATAACGTGCTTTAAGCAGATTCAAATTGAAACCGACAACTTCTGCCATTCCACCCACACGAATACGGTTATCAAACCGGGTAATCGCAATTTTGTAGGTTTCATCCAATGCAGTAGATACCGGAGCCCGTTGTGCATCGACAATAGGCATAGTTAATGAATAACCTTTCAGTGGATATACTGGAATTTTGACAAGACCTTTCAGTAATTCAGTGGAATAAGCTCCCATTGCAACAACATAGTTATCTGCTGTCATAACACCATCTTCGCACTGGACGCCGGTAATCCGATGCCCTTCCACCAATAACTGTTTGACCTGTTTATTAAACAGAAACGTTACGCCTGCCGCTTCTGCCATTTTTGCCAACTCTTTAGTAAAAAGCTGACAATCACCCGTTTCGTCGTTCGGTAATTGTAAGCCCCCCGTCAGTTTGTCAGCGACATGTGCCAATGCCGGCTCTACTGTCGCTAGCTTATCTGCCGTTAATAAATTGTAAGGAACACCTTCCTGTTCAAGAACGGCGATGTCATTCACGGCATTATCAAACTGCTTATTGGTGCGGAATAATTGAAGCGTGCCCCCCTGCCGCCCTTCGTATTGAATACCCGTATCGGCCCTCAATTGTTTGATACAGTCACGGCTGTACTCTGCCAGTCGTACCATCCGGCTCTTATTTATCGCATAGTGACTTGCATCACAATTACGCAGCATCTGCCACATCCAGCGTAACTGAAACAACGATCCATCTGGACGAATAGCCAATGGAGCATGACGTTGAAACATCCATTTAACCGCTTTCAATGGAATACCCGGCGCTCCCCATGGGGTCGCGTATCCCGGCGAGATCTGCCCGGCATTAGCCGCACTGGTTTCCTCAGCAGCACTTCCCTGGCGATCAATGACAGTGACTTCATGACCTTGCTGTACCAAATACCAGGCACTGGTTACACCAATAACACCACTACCTAAAATAAGGATTTTCATCATGGCCCCCGGACGATTTAAAATTTTAGGCAAGCATAATATGCTGGTTATAAAAAACCAATATAGAACAATCATCGGTCACGTCAATAATCTACATTTATGATTTAGGTCACAATTAGATTACATTTATGCAACAGGCTTATTTGTGATTTATACATACCCAACTTATGAAAATTAATATTAAAATCATAAAATTAAGATAATAATTACGATATGAAACACATGCTAATTATTTCATATCAAGTTATTATTCTGAGTTTTTCGGTGAAAAAAATGAATCAATTAAACAACCACAAGATACCAACAACCATCAATTAATCAAAATAAAAACCCAATAAAAAACCAAAAAATCAGAATAATATTCTGAAATAGAGACATTAACAATTGGCTTGAGATTGAATGAGAAAAAAGAAACAAAACGCCCGGTACAGAGTATTCTGCACCGGGTCAATTTAAAATAATTTTGATTTGAAACGACTAGATCGGATAAGGCCTGGGATTAAGTAAAAATACTAACGAGATATCAGCGACGCACTTCAGACAAATCACTTGGCATCGTACTTTGCATACTGTGCCAAATGATACCGCTCTCTTTACCATAGTTACGTACACATTCCATAACGTTATCGTAAGATTTATCACGACATAATATCACCAGTTGCTGATAAAAATTCAGCGCCAATTTACGCGCCTCAGGATTAGAGAAGTAATAACGTCCTATACGGGTATATAGCCCTTTCAACCCATTGATAATAAGGCCATAAATTGGATTACCTGAAGCAAAAGCCAAACCACGGAAAATATCATAATCTAGCATACTAAACGACTCTGAATTATCTTCCACATGCTCTTTTTCTGCCAATACTTCCAATGATTTCCCCGGATTGTGCTTAAAAGCCGTGCGAATAAATATCGCCGCAATATTCGTTCTCACCGCCAGTAGGTTATCAATCAACTCAGGAACGCGATCGTGATCAAGACGGGCCAGAGTCTCTAAAATATTAAGACCCGATGTTTCCCAAAAGTTATTCACTTTTGTTGGTTTGCCATGCTGAATAGTTAACCATCCATCACGAGCCAAACGCTGCAATACTTCACGCAGGGTGGTCCTTGTCACACCAATTAACTCAGATAATTCACGTTCTGCCGGAAGAATGGAGCCTGGAGGAAAACGGCCGTTCCATATACTCTCAATAATATACTCTTCCGCAAAACCTGCGGGACTTTGAGCCTTAATGACCATATTTTTATTATTCCAACGTGATTTTTTCAACTAATAATAGACGAAATTATATCAGAATACGCAACTTCAATATAGCTATGTAGTCTAGAAAGCGTAAAGGCGGCCATGAAAAAAAAGCGTACTAATGCTTAGTTATATACCCTATGGATTTCAAGATGCATCGCGACGGCAAGGGAGCGAATCCCCGGGAGCATAGATAACTATGTGACCGGGGTGAGTGAGTGCAGCCAACAAAGAGGCAACTTGAAAGATAACGGGTATACCTCATTTCCCTTAAAACATTCTGTATAAAAGCGTACTATTGTTTAAAGAACACAATTTTACGAATTTAGAGGAACTTTAATTGCAATGGAAACCAGTATCCTAAAAACAGCGGTAAAAAACTTTCTCGGCAACTCGCCAGATTGGTATAAGCTAGCTATCACCATCTTTCTCATCACCAACCCATTGATATTCTTCTTTATTAATCCATTTGTCGCAGGCTGGCTGCTTGTTATCGAATTTATCTTTACTTTAGCAATGGCACTTAAATGTTACCCGCTACAACCAGGTGGCCTGTTGGCAATTGAAGCGGTCATTATCGGCATGACCTCACCTCAACAAGTTGGTCATGAAATTGCTAATAACTTGGAAGTTATACTGTTGCTGATATTTATGGTCGCAGGAATTTACTTTATGAAGCAATTACTCTTATTTGCTTTCACCAAACTCCTGCTCTCCATAAAATCTAAGCGTATGCTTGCCTTAGCATTCTGCCTAGCCAGCGCATTCCTGTCAGCATTTCTTGATGCCCTAACCGTGATCGCGGTAGTTATTAGTGTTTCCCTTGGTTTTTATTCTATCTACAACAACTTCATTACTGAGCAGCATGATGTAATTAATACTAAATATGACAATGGTACTGATATAGCAAAAAAGAAACAAACTCTTGAACAGTTTCGCGCTTTTTTGCGCAGTCTGATGATGCATGCAGGTATAGGTACTGCACTCGGTGGTGTAATGACGATGGTAGGAGAACCCCAAAATCTGATTATCGCCAAAAACGTTAATTGGGATTTTGTCACCTTCTTTATTCGCATGGCTCCAATTACCCTACCTGTCTTTATCTGCGGGCTGCTAGTCTGTTTTCTGGTCGAACACTTTAAATTGTTCGGTTATGGTACAGAATTGCCAGAACGCGTCCGACAGGTATTGGAAGATTACGATAAAAAAACCAGCGCAAAACGAACACGTAAAGAAAAAGCACAGCTTATTGCTCAAGCGCTAATCGGTATATGGCTCATTGTCGCACTGGCATTTCATCTGGCAGAAGTTGGTCTAATTGGCCTTTCAGTCATCATTCTAACTACGTCGTTCTGTGGTATTACCGAAGAACATGCACTGGGTAAAGCATTTGAAGAAGCACTACCCTTCACGGCATTACTAACCGTTTTCTTTTCTATCGTTGCAGTCATTGTTGATCAGCAACTGTTTACGCCATTTATTCAGTTCGTATTACAGGTTTCTGAAACTTCCCAACTTTCCCTGTTCTATCTGTTCAATGGCTTACTCTCATCAGTATCAGATAACGTGTTTGTCGGTACGGTTTATATCAATGAAGCAAGAGCGGCTATGCAAGAGGGCCTGATTTCACATAAACAATTTGAATATCTGGCTGTTGCGATTAATACCGGCACAAACCTGCCTTCCGTTGCCACACCTAACGGACAAGCCGCATTTCTGTTCTTGTTGACGTCGACATTATCACCATTGATTCGTTTATCTTATGGCCGCATGGTGATAATGGCATTACCTTATACTATTGTCATGACGCTGGTCGGTTTGCTGTGTGTAGAATTTCTGCTAATTCCAGTCACTGACATGATGGTTCATTGGGGCTTAATTGCTTTGCCATAACCAACCCATGCCGTATTGAGCAATGATTACGCTCAATACGGTTTTATTTTTCCCCGGAAAAGCCAGATTTACCTTAATTGACTTTTTTTGTTACCTGTAAATCGGCAAAATAGGCGCTCAATTGTTTATCTTAATCTGCATGGAAAAACGGAAATGATGCGATTTTTGAACCACTGTTCACAAGGACGAAGCGCATGGCTATTAATGATTTTGACTGCCCTAATACTAGAAAGCTCGGCATTATATTTTCAACATGCGATGAAATTACAACCCTGCGTGATGTGTATTTATGAACGGGTTGCTCTGTTTGGTGTGTTGGGCGCTGGGATATTAGGTGTAATCGCACCAAAAACGCCGTTACGCTGGCTGGCTATTATTTTGTGGGCCTACAGTGCCTGGAGTGGCCTGCAACTCGCATGGGAACATACTATGATGCAGTTGCACCCTTCTCCATTTAATACCTGTGATTTCTTCGTAAACTTCCCTTCATGGTTGGCGTTAAACCAATGGCTTCCTTCTGTATTCGAAGCTACAGGTGATTGTTCAGTAAGACAATGGCAATTCCTGACCTTAGAGATGCCACAATGGCTAGTCGGTATTTTTGCTGCTTATTTAGTTACTGCTGTACTCGTATTAATCAGCCAATTTTTTATTCGTAAATAATTACCAACTCAGACAGGTGAAAATGATTGTCTGATGAATCAAATATATACCCTATGGATTTCAAGATGCATCGCGACGGCAAGGGAGTGAATCCCCGGGAGCATAGGTAACTATGTGACCGGGGTGAGCGAGTGCAGCCAACAAAGAAGCAACTTGAAAGATGACGGGTATACTCGCAGAATTATGCCCAAGGCTCCTATAACCGGAAATCCGAACGGCATGTTCTGCACATATCAAGTTGGTTAATTTCTACCTCAAATTGATGCACAAGAACCTTGCAACAATGCCCTTTCATCACAACGCTTACCATTTACCAACTGGCAAACAGGTATTTGCGCACCATTTAATTGTATTGCGAATGCAGGCATACCACCCACATCAGAACAAATTGCTCTGGCATTGTCCCTAAGAGCAACTTCTGGTTGAAAATTTTTTGGTTGAAAGTATTGTATCCCCTGATATTGGGTGGATGTTTTCCCTGTCTGGCGACTACAACCAGCTAATACAGCAAGACTAAAGAGTACTCCTAATAAGACTGTTTGGCATCCTTTCTTATTACTGGCGTTTAACATATCTCTTCTCCAGAAAACGATTCAGGGAAAACAGGAACACTATTAATTGTTAATTAATGTGCACTGCTGTTAGAAAGCAGGTTTATTACCATTACACCAGCAACAATAAGAGCCATACCTAAAATAGCCGCCCAATCCAGCTTCTGCTGATATAAAAATATCGCGGCAACAGAAACCAACACAATACCCAAGCCAGACCATATGGCGTAAGCGATTCCTAATGGCACAACTTTGACTACCTGAGATAACCCCCAGAAAGCGATACCGTATCCAACAATGACCAGTATAGAAGGGAATAATTTACTAAACCCATCAGAGGCTTTTAATGAAGCCGTTGCTATAACTTCAGCAACAATTGCCATTGCTAAATATACAAATCCATTCATATCTTTACTCTCGCTATAGTAGAAAAAATAAATCGACCAACATTAATAGACAAAAACGGATTGAATCTATCACAAACGCTTTAAGGTGTAACGTAACAAAATTGATATATTTCGTTCCTTAAATCCAATTCAAACCTTATTTGCTACCTGTTCAACAGAAGTACTGTACAGGCAGGAAAATCGTTGGAGATATTTTACAAGGAATATAGAAAAGCGCTAATGATAGGTTATCGCTTTGAGATTTAGATCAGACTCATTCGTACGATACCCTTTAGGATTTCTAAGAAAACATAGCGCGGTAGAATTAAAAACCGGTAGAAATATAAGTTAAAAATAATCCTATACCTTATGGATTTCAAGATGGATCGCGGCGGCAAGGGAGTGAATCCCCGGGAGCATAGATAACGATGTGAGCGAGTGCAGCCAACAAAGAGGCAACTTGAAAGATGACGGGTATAAATCATATTTGCCATAAATTACACCTAGTTAATTTACCTTATGTTCAAGTTCTCATTCTGGGTTGTTTTCCTTTGATTTCAATAAAAGAATTGTAATGAATCGTTAATTGTCTTATATAAATGTAAATATTGTCGGCTTGTAGTCAGACTAAATATATAACAAATTCCTCTCACTATTTCTATCCTTTATCACAGAAAAAACCGTATATTAATCAATATAAACAGACAAAGTCAGATTGAATCTATACATCACCTAAACTCCTATGAATTCTCACTCTGTAGGGATTAGCAACCCATTTATCATATATTGAAGATAATCCGATTATCTGATTAAGTTATGTTACCTAACGTTGAACCAACATGTTAAAAGCTACCACAGGAACAAATAGAGTATTATGAAAAGAAACATTCAACCCGGTTTCTGTGTCGTACAGCAACCTGGAGGATTGAGTTTTCAAGCAAGTCTGTTATTCAGCCATTCAAATAGCGAAGCGGCCCGCTATTTTATGGAATTAAATTCAAATTACCGATTCCTAAAACCGGGACAAATCCTGCTGGTGGCAGATCCAGACGCTTATAATCCGCCGCATATCATACAGCTATTGAAACAATCTCAGTATGAAGTCAACCAATCCGTTTCAGCTCTGCCTAATGAATATGCTGCGTTTTTGCATCGCCATTTTGGCCTGTTTCACTATGTACTTGATCAAGGAGGAACCTTAGTTGGTACCGCATCATCACTGGGTAACTCTTATTTTTCTCAAATTAAAAAAAATCTGTCAAAGTTACAGAAGCTTTATCAAAGAGAATATCGGTTAAATGGGCTAAACCGAAAATTTGCCAGTCCCGAGTTTTATGTAGAAAGACAACTGATTATGGGTAACTTAAAGGGATTATTGAATAAAGTTGGCCGACTCTCTTTGAAAATCGATCAACATCCTAATTTAAAACATGCGCTAAAGTTATCAACCAAAGCCATTGCTCACCAATGGGATAAAGCAGGGATTGGCGCAATAAAGGGATATAGTCAAACAATTATACAAAGTGAAAAAATGGTTAAATGGATGAAATATGGTGGCCGGGTTGCCATTGGTCTGGATTTTGTTGATACCACCGGACAGGTTATTGATGCCTGCAACTATGGGCAAACAAGACAATGTGAAAAAGTGGCCGTCAAGGAATATAGTAAATTTTCAGGTAGAACAATCGGAGGAGCAGTCTTTGGTTATGCTGGTGGAATTGCCGCAGACGCAGCATGTGTTGCTCTTGGTGCTACAACTGGGGGATTAGTTGCTGGAATTTGCATGATGGGTGGTGGTCTTGCAGGTGGTTATGCCGGTAGTAAAGGTGGAGAATGGTTCCTTGAACTTATTGTTGAATCTTCAATGGGACTTTAATATGAATAGAATCACTTTCATCATCTTGGTTATTTCTTGCGCTTCTTTTATTGGTTTTTTCATTATATCAGCAGCTATTTACAAAATAAATCAAAAAAAGATGGATAAAATTATTGAATTATATATGGAAAAAGGTTTTTGTTTATCATCAGGAGCATACATGGGGCATTTTATGGGTATTCACGGTCAATTTTATACTGCCGCATTTTTCTATAAATTATTAACAGGAAAAAGAATAAGAATAAATAGACCTAATAGTAAATATATGCCACAAGAGTCTTACGATTTCATTCAAAATTTACCCCCCAATTTAACTCACTGGATAAAAATATGTTTCATTACCATCAATATAAGTGTTGCATTTTTTATTATATCAATGGCAATATGCCTATTTCAAAAATACGCTTAATCATACTAAAAATTCAATGGGACTTTAATGTGAACATAATCACTCTTATTATTTTAATTATATTTTACATCTCTTCAACAATTATCCTTCTTATATCAATAGCCATTTACAAAATAAACCAAAAAAAGATGGATAAAATTATTGAATTATATATAGAAGAAGGATTTTATTTACCAACAGGCATAACAATACAACGCTTCGGAAGGATGCGTGATCAGTTTCAAGTCGTTATGTTCTTCTACAGGCTGTTAACTGGAAAAAAAATGAAAAAAATCATCCTGATAGCAAATATATGCACCAAGAATCTTATGATTTTATTCAAAATCTACCCTCCAGCTTAACTCATTGGATAAAAATATATATCATTACCACTTATATAGGTGGAGCATTATTTTTTACATCAACAATAATAGTCTTAATTCAAAAACATTATTCATTGTGCTAAATGGATATGTGTGGCTGTCGGTAGTGTAGTAGGTGGAGTTGCCGGAAGCAAAGCAAGAGATTTCTTAATCGATAAAATAGTAAGTGAATAACATGAATATCTTAATTAATACAGTTAACTTTATCATGCTTTCTTTATTTTTAGTTAGTATGTTTTTGTTACTATCTTTATTCGTTTTTTATGGAATAAATAAAAAATCCTTCACAGAAATTATAGACGAATATATACAAAATGGGTTTTTTATCCCACAAATTATATATGTAATATCGTTTTCCGGTTTCTATGGGAGTTATTATCTATCATGTTTTTTCTACCAGATAATAACTATAAGAAAGACTATAATATCTCGTGCTTTTATAGGCAATTCCATCCCGCAAGAAGCATATGAGTTCGCAAAGAGTATACCTAAAAAACTTGCATCAATAATGATTATCTATTATCATTTATTTTCTGCCTCTATATTCTTATTCATTTTAAGCTGTCTACTTCTCTTGTTATACAAGTATTTAACGAATACATAAAACACACCCTATTAATTAAAATACCAATGGGAAATTAACATAAACAGTTCAACTCTTATCATTATGACTATCCTTTACATTTCATTTTTTGTTTTTTTAGTTGTCTCAATCATTATTTACAAAATAAATCAGAGCAAGATGTATAAAATTATTGAATCATATATAGAAAAAGGGATTTATTTATCAGTAGCTGTAAAGCTGGGCCGTTTTTTGGGTGTTTATGGTCAGTTTCAAGTTGCTATTTATTTATCAATTACTAATCGAAAAAATGAGAATAAATAAACCTGATAGTAAATACATGCATCAATAATATTACAATTTTATTCAACGCTTACCTTCCAATATTAATTCACTGAATAAAAGTATATTGCCATTAATATAGGATGGACACTCTTCCTTATATCAATGGCAATATATACCCGTCATCTTTCAAGTTGCCTCTTTGTTGGCTGCACTCACTCACCCCGGTCACATCGTTACCTATGCTCCCGGGGATTCGCTCCCTTGCCGTCGCGATGCATCTTGAAATCCATAGGGTATACTTATTTAAAAAATACACTTATATCCCAACCAAAATATAAGCGTATAAACTGCATTTATCAATAAACCATCTCATCCCAAATACAATATCCTGATGTTCCCGCCATATGATGCCGACAAGTAATATTAACATACTGAACTGAAATAACTTCCTCCGGCTGGCCGTTATTATCATTAATAACATGCGGACAATTAACATTTAAATCACAAATTTTTGCCCCAGTGAGCAAGATGGAATAAAAAAGTTCCTGTGAACCTATTTGAGAAGTCCGATAAATATCAAATGTCAACTCCAATCTTTCATGATTAGCTGCCGCTATCATTAACAATGGGGAAGATTTATCTAATAGTTTAATGAAGTTTACCGGCTGATAATTAACATTCTGAGCAACTGTCAGACCATGATTAAATTGCAACACCATAATTTGATTTTCATGTCCATGCTGATACCGATTACCAATGGAATCCAAAGTCGAACATCCTTGAGAAATAAGCCCCTGAGATTCACCTTTTATCGTCACATAAATCATATTTGCCATAACTATACCTACTTAATTTACCTTATGTTCAAGTTCTCATTCTGAGTTATTTTCCTTTGATTTCAATAAAATAATTGTAATTTCCATAAGATAATTGTAACAAATTGTTAATTATCTTATATAAATGTAAATATTGAAGGCTCGTAGTCAGACCAAATATATAAACAAATTCCATTCACTATTACTATCCTTTAGCAAAGAAAAAACTGCAAATTAATCAATATCAACCGACAACATCAGATTGAATTTATACATCACCGACTCCCTATAAATTCTCACTCTGTAGAGATTAGAAACCCATTTATTATATGTTGAAAATAATCCGATTATCTGATTAAGTTATGTCATCTAACGTCAGGCCAACATGTTAAAAGCTACCACAGGAACAAATAGAGTATTATGAAAAGAAACATTCAACCCGGTTTCTGTGTCGTACAGCAACCGGGAGGATTAAGTTTTCAAGCCAGTCTGTTATTCAGCCATTCAAATAGCGAAGCGGCTCGCTATTTTATGGCATTAAATTCAAATTACCGATTCCTGAAACCGGGGCAAATTCTGCTGGTAGCAGATCCAGATTCCTATAATCCCCCGCATATCATACAGCTATTAAAACAATCTCAGTATGAAGTCAACCAATCCGTTTCAGCTCTGCCTAATGAATATGCTGTGTTTTTGCATCGTCATTTTGGCCTGTTTCACTATGTACTTGATCAAGGAGGAACCTTGGTTGGTACCGCATCATCACTGGGTAACACTTATTTCTCCCAAATCAAAAAAATCTGTCAAAGTTACAGAAGCTTTATCAAAGAGAATATCGGTTAAATGGGCTAAACCGAAAATTTGCCAGTCCCGAGTTTTATGTAGAAAGACAACTGATTATGGGTAACTTAAAGGGATTATTAAATAAAGTTGGCCGACTCTCTTTGAAAATCGACCAACATCCTAATTTAAAACATGCGCTAAAATTATCAACCAAAGCCATTGCTCACCAATGGGATAAAGCAGGGATTGGCGCGATAAAGGGATATAGTCATATAATCACCCGCAGTGCTAAAATGGTTAAATGGATGAAATATGGTGGCTGGGTTGCAATCGGCTTAGACTTTACCGATACCACCGGCCAGGTTATTGATGCCTGTAATTATGGGCAGACCGGAAAATGTGAAAAAGTGGCTATCAAAGAATATAGTAAATTTGTTGGTAGAACGGGTGGTGGGATGGCCATAGGATATGGTGGCACTATGGCAGCAGGAGCAGCATGTGTTGCTCTTGGAGCTGCAACAGGAGGTTTAGTTGCCGGACTTTGCATGGTTGGTGGCGGTTTAGCAGGAGGCTATGTTGGAAGTAAAGGTGGCGAAAAGGCTGCTGAATTCGTTGTAGATTCGTTTATTGGAAATTGACTATGTGCATATTGGATTTGGTAATGACCATATGTTTTTTCTTATCTATTTTATTTTTGGTTATATCAATAGCCATTTACAAAATAAACCAAAAAAAGATGGATAAAATTATTGAATTATATATAGAAGAAGGACTTTATTTACCAACAGGCATAATAATACAACGCTTCGGAAGGATGCGTGATCAGATTCACGTCGTTTTGTTCTTCTACATGCTGTTAACTGGAAAAAAAATGAAGATAAATCAGCCTGATAGTAAATACATGCACCAAGAATCTTATTACTTTATTCAAAATCTACCCTCCAGTTTAACGCATTGGATGAAAACATGCATCATTATCACTTATATAGGTGTAGCATTTGCTCTCATATTAACAATAATAATATTAATTCAAAAATATTATTCATCGTGCTAAATGGATATGCGTAGCTGTCTGTAGTGTAGTAGGTGGAGTTGCCGGAAGCAAAGCAGGAGATCTTTTAATAGACAAAATAGTAAGTAAATAACATGAACATCTTAATTAATACAGTTAACTTTATCATGATTTCTTTATTTTTAGTTAGTATGTTTTTGTTGCCATCTTTATTCGTTTTTTATGGAATAAATAAAAAATCCTTCATAGAAATCAGAGGCGAATATATACAAAATGGTTTTTTTATACCACAAATTATATATGTAATATCGTTTTCTGGCTTCTATGGGAGTTATTATCTATCATGTTTCCTCTACCAGATAATAACTAGAAGAAAGACTATAATATCTCGTGCTTTTATAGGTAATTCCATCCCGCAAGAAGCATATGAGTTCGCAAAGAGTATACCTAAAAAACTTGCATCAATAATGATTATCTATTATTATTTATTCTCTATATTCTTATTCATCTTAAGCTGTCTACTTCTCTTGTTATACAAGAATTTAACGAATACATAAAACACACCCTATTGATTAAAACACAAACAGGAAATTAACATGAACAGATTAACTCTTATCATTATGACTATCCTTTATATTTTATTTCTTGTTTTTTTAGTTGTGTCAATCATTATTTACAAAATAAATCAGAGTAAAATGGATGAAATTATTGAATCATATATAGGAAAGGGACTTTATTTATCAGCAGGCGTAAAGTTTGGCCGTTTTTGGGGTGTTTATGGTCAGTTTCAAGTTGCTATGTTTTTTTACCAATTACTCATTGGAAAAATAATAAGAATCAATGAAAAGGATAGTAAATATATGTATAAAGAGTCCTACGATTTTATTCAGCGATTACCGAAAAATATGACAAATTGGTTAAAGATCTATATTTTGACTAACTCCATCAGCATATTATCCTTCTCTATTGGAATGATATTTTTTTTATATTTCAAATACACCTGACAGACTACAAGCTTATATTTAACATTTAATTTAAATATAAATATAAACAGAGTCACATATATCATCTTATTTATTTCTTACATTTCATTATATATTTTTATGATTATCTCTATAGCTATTTACAAAATAAATCAAAAAAATTTCACTCACAAAAAAGCCTGCCGAAACAAGCTGATTAAAGATAAAAAAACCGAGTGAGACGGGTCTATCTTATTTTCTATTGATTTTCAACGGATCTTTTTGCCACTTTCTAGCAAGCCACTCATATTCTTGGTAATAAGTTTGGCTATTAAATTTCTCTCTCAAAGCTTTTATAAAAGGTTCTACTATCTCAAAGTTTTTAACTGCCGTACTATACAGTACTTCCTTTAACATACATTCATCATAAATGTTATTTTTTACGTTAACTGATACCCTTTCAAAAAAGTTAAGAAAATAGTGAATGCGCCTTCTGTCTTCAACGTTTTCTTCTGTTAGATCTTCGTCATAGACATAAGATCTAAAGGACCTACCTGACTCATGGATTTTTCTGATAACTTTGTGACTCTACTTTCAGAAAGAAAAATAGCCGTCTGTGACTTTCTAGCCGTTTTTGAGTTACTTGTTATGGCACATATAGCAACAATTACACCGATAGTTACTGCAAATGCACTTATCTATTTGGGCGATGGCCGTCGCATATTGCCAATTTTCACTCAAAATAATCGAACTTTCTGCTGCCATATCATCATCCTTAAAAAAGCGGAGGCTCTGCTCCGCTTTTCGCTTAACCTGTCCATTACCTGTATACTCTACTATTTTAATGGTTAAACCCATTCGAATTCATCACAAATAAATCTTTTCATCATCTACACCTCTCTTGTTTAGTAGATACCAGTAAAGGTTTACATAGGTAACAATCCCATTTGTCATGGGTACTACATGGCTCACCGGTTTTTTATCAAATTGATGTCACTTAACATGATATAAATTTATATCACCTAACGTGATAATAGTTCGATTGAACCCCTAGTTCAACAAATTTAACAACCAGAGTTTTGATTTTCATCTCCATTCTGATACCGGTTATCAACAGAATTTAGAGTATGGACGATCTTCATCTTCCATACAGAAAAAACTGTCAATCCATCCGCATCAACAGGTAAAAACGGACGGAAGCTATCACAAACTCTTTAAGGTGTTAAGGTAACAAAAATGGTATACTCCACCGCCTAAATCCCATTTAAATATTATTTACAGAGCGTCCGTGGTGGATCAGAAACAACAATATAACCTGAACAAATTACAGAAGCGCTTACGCCGTGATGTCGGTCAAGCAATCGCTGATTTCAATATGATTGAGGAAGGCGATCGCATTATGGTCTGCCTTTCTGGTGGTAAAGACAGCTATACCCTGCTGTCCATCCTGCAAAATCTGCAAAAAAGTGCTCCGGTTAATTTTTCACTTGTTGCAGTTAATCTGGATCAGAAACAACCCGGTTTTCCTGAGCATATCCTTCCCGCTTATCTGGATGAACTGGGTGTCGAATATAAAATTGTCGAAGAAAACACTTATGGCATAGTGAAAGAGAAGATACCCGAAGGTAAAACAACTTGTTCTCTTTGTTCCCGCCTACGCCGTGGCATCTTATATCGCACTGCCACTGAGTTGGGCGCAACGAAAATTGCATTAGGCCATCACCGTGATGATATTTTGCAAACCTTATTTCTCAATATGTTTTATGGCGGCAAACTAAAAGGTATGCCACCAAAGTTGATGAGTGATGATGGTAAACATATTGTCATTCGCCCTCTCGCTTATTGCCGCGAGAAAGATATTGAGCGCTATGCAACCGCCAAAGCATTCCCGATCATTCCTTGTAATCTCTGTGGTTCGCAACCCAATTTGCAACGCCAGGTTATCAAGGATATGTTACGGGAATGGGATAAGCGTTATCCGGGCAGAATTGAAACCATGTTTCGTGCGGTACAAAATGTCGTTCCATCACATCTCAGCGATTTTAATCTATTCGATTTTAAAAATATCACTCACGACAGCGAAATTATCGATGGTGGCGATCTCGCCTTTGACCGCGAGGAATTACCCATACAACCCGTTGTTGATATAGAAGATCAACCCGATTATCAATCAGAACGGCTGGATATCATTGAAGTCAAATAGTTATTCCGCTCTGGATATACTTCAGAGCGTTAATTTCTGCTTCTCTTTCACTTTCGTCTTGATTTTTATTTATTTTCCTAAAGCAACAAATGAAAAATAAAAAAAGCCGACATTAGAAATTAATATCGGCACAAGAATGGGCAATTATTCTGTATAAAGACTTATACCCGTCATCTTTCAAGTTGCCTCTTTGTTGGCTGCTCACTCACCCCGGTCACATAGTTCTCTATGCTCCCGGGGATTCGCTCCCTTGCCGTCGCGATACATCTTGAAATCCATAGGGTATATGTGAGAAAAACTACAATTACGGAGAACAACATTCATCGCTTAACGTTGTTTTCACCTGCGAGAGTTATCATGCCTCAATGACGACTAGTGAATATTGATATATCTCAAATTAAGGACTAGTTTTAGTAACACTTCTCCGTAGTTATGTTTCATATCTCCAAATAACTATTTAATTTTCATAGCCATTTACTTCTTTTTAACCAGAAGGCAACAAATATAATCAATCCCAATAACAGCAAACAAAAAATACTAAAACCCAGATGGTTTTCATTACCAGGAATACCGCCAAGGTTGACACCAAATAATCCAGTCAGGAATGTTGTCGGTAAAAAAATCATGGCAAATAATGACATAGTATAAGTACGACGGTTCATCGCATCCGCCATCATAGAGGTAATTTCATCTGAAATAATCGCTGTGCGAGCAATACAACCATCCAAATCATCCAATTCCCTTCCTAAGCGGTCAGATATTTCCTGCATTCGATGACGATCTTCATCACTCATCCAGAGTAATCTTTCATTGGCGAGACGAGAAAATACATCTCTTTGAGGCGCCATATAACGGCGCAGAATAATCAATTGCTTACGCAGTAAAGCCAACCCACCCCGCCCCGGTATCCGTTGCTCAAGAATCATATTCTCAAGCTCAATAAGGTTGTCATGAAGATCTTCAATAAAATTACCCACTTCATCGGTTATTGCATCAGCTATTTCAACCAACCAGTGCCCGGTCGTTTTCGCGCCTATCCCATTCTGTAAATCACTCAGTACCTGTTCCAGTGAATGAACTTTACGATGGCGACTGGAAACGATAATTTCAGAATTAATATAAATACGGAACGTTACCAGTTGATCGGGACGTTCACTTTTATTGCTATTAATTGTTCGCAGCGTAATCATCGTACCATCTCCGGTACGAACTATTTTTGGTCTAAAACTCTCTCCGGCCAGCCCCTTTTTGACTGTTTCTGGTAACAGATCCGTGTCCATTATCCAGCGATAACTTTTGGGATTGTGGTAATCCAGATGTTGCCAGAAAGGTTGAGCTGGTGTGGCTAATCCATTCATGTCAATCGGCGTCATACCGCCTTGACCATTAAACTGACAAGCATAGACTGCATCAGCCTCTTGCAATGATGAGCCATAAATGGTTTCCACATCCAGCTCCTTACCCTTAATGCTTAATTATGTACATAGTATGACTATATGCCACGTCTTCTGGATTGGTGATCGGATATCCTTTCAACCAAGGTTTTATCAACCTGCCGTTAGTGTACTGATAAATCGGTGCAATAGGCGCCTGTTCAGCAATCATTTGCTCCGCTTTGTTGTAGTCATCGTTTCTTAAGCCATCATCTGTTCGCAAACTAGCAGATTGTAGCAGTTTGTCGTAATTTGCCTGATGGAATTTAGCAATATTGCCACTATGCGTTGACGTTAGCAGGCTTAGAAATGTAGATGGCTCGTTATAATCACCCACCCAAGATGCACGAATAACATCAAAATTACCCGTGTTACGGCTATCAATATAAGTTTTCCATTCCTGATTCATCAAACTTACTTGCACCCCCAGTTTTTTCTTCCACATAGAGGCAATAGCAATCGCAATTTTCTGGTGGTTTTCAGAATTATTATAGAGCAGAGAAAGTTTCAATGGATTGTTCGGCCCGTAACCAGCCGCTTGTAACAAAACTTTAGCCTGTTGGTCCAATTCTGCTTGCGTATGTTGTTCCATGTCACTGATCACTGGATGGAAACCCGCGGTCACATCCGGCGTAAAATGCCAGGCAGGTTTCTCCCCTGTCGCCAAGACTTTTTCCGCAATAATTTTACGGTCAATTGTCATAGAAAGCGCTTTACGCACTCTGGCATCATTCGTTGGCGCACGTTGGGTGTTAAAAGCGTAATAATAGGTCCCCAACTGATCCGGCGTATAGACTTGTCCAGGTAATTCATGCTGCAATTTTTTATACATATTTTTCGGGAAGGATTCGGTAATATCCAAATCATCCGCCAGATAGCGTTTAGTCGCGTGCGATTCCTGATTAATTGGTACGAATGTGACTTTGGTCAGGACGGTTTTTTTATGATCCCAGTAATAAGGGTTTGGTGTCAGAACGATTTTTTCATTAACAATTCGATCATGTAATTTGAAAGCACCATTCCCCACCAAATGACCAACTTTTATCCACTCTTTCCCATATTTTTCTACTGTTTTCTTATTTACCGGATAGAGACTGAAATTCGCAGTCAGGTTGGGAAAATAAGGTACAGGCCGGTTTAATGTCACCTTTAATGTGTGCTTATCAATGGCCTCAACACCCAGTTTTGCTGGTAGCAGTTTACCGTCAATAATTTCCTGAGCATTTTCAATACCCGCTAGTGCGGCAAACCAAGCAAAAGATGACGTATTAGCTGGAGTGACCAACCGCTGCCAACTATACACAAAATCTGTCGCGGTAACGGGTTCGCCGTTTGACCAACGGGCATCAGAACGCAAGGTAAAAAACCACGTTTTGTTGTCCGCGGTTTTCCACGCTGTTGCGACACCGGGAATAGCATTGCCATACGCATCCTGATTCACCAGACCTTCAAACAGATCACGCTGAACTTGCGCCTCTGTCAAACCCACAGCATTAATCGGGTCTAAGGATGCCGGTTCGTCTTTTAGGTGACGAACCAGTTCCTGTTTGTCATTAAGCTGAGTGCCAGGAGGAACTTCCGCAGCAAAAGCAGAAACGGTGATAAGAGAACTATTGATAATAAGAAAACTATTGATAAGTAGTGCACAAGAAATCAGATTGAAATAGCGCATAAGGTAATAATCTGCCCTGTTATAAAATAGATATCCCATTACTAAATTATAAGCCATTGTCAGAATGACACAATCAGACAATTTTACTCTCACAAACACTATTTTTGATGGGCAAGAACTGAATATTCTTCTACACTGGGCAATCGTGGTTCATTTATCAGAGGAAGAAAGCTATGACACAAACAGTAAAATTTCAAGGCAATGATATCGCCGTAAGCGGCCAGTTCCCAAAATCAGGGGAAAAAGCGAAAGATTTTACTCTGACAGCCAAAGATCTCTCCGATGTCTCTCTTAGCCACTATGCCGGAAAAAGTAAGGTGCTGAATATTTTCCCAAGTATCGATACCGGTGTTTGTGCGGCATCAGTACGTAAATTTAATCAGGTAGCGAATGATTTGGAAAATACCGTCGTACTGTGCATTTCTGCCGACCTGCCTTTTGCTCAGTCCCGTTTCTGTGGCGCGGAAGGGTTATCAAATGTCGTCACGCTGTCTACCCTACGTGGCGGTACTTTCAGTGAAGATTATGGCGTTGCCATCAGCGGTAGTCCTCTGAGCGGTCTCACAGCCCGTGCAGTCATTGTGCTTGATGAAAGCGATAACGTGATTTATAGCCAACTGGTTGATGAAATTACTAATGAGCCAAATTACGATAGCGCACTGGCCGCACTGAAATAAATCCCATGATTTATACCCTATGGATTTCAAGATGGATCGCGACGGCAAAGGAGTGAATCCCCGGGAGCATAGCAAACTATGAGACCGGGGTGAGCGAGTGCAGCCAACAAAGAGGCAACTTGAAAGATGACGGGATATAATGCCCACTTCCGGTGGGCATTATTTTATTCATCACCATCCGGCTCATATTCGGTAGCATGCTTCCTGCTACTCAGACCATATTCTCTCAATTTATTGGCAATCGCAGTATGCGATACCCCAAGACGTTTAGCCAGTTTACGCGTACTGGGATAGTGCCGATAAAGACGCGTTAACACCGAACGTTCAAAACGTTTACTGATTTCATCCAGAGAACCATTGAACACATCTTCACTAAAAGAAACCTCTGTTTCAAACTCTGGCAGTTGTATATCCCGCGGCGTCAGCTCCATATTTTCAAGCTGAGTCAGCGCCCGATAGATGGCATTTTGTAACTGCCTTACGTTACCGGGCCAACTGTAACTCGTCAGAAAGTGGGGAAGTTCAGGGGACAATTTCGGTTTCAGTACTCCCTGTTCTTCAGAAAAACGCTCAATAAAATACTCCACCAGCGGCATAATATCTGCTTTACGATCACGCAACGGCGGGAGGGTAATCGCCAACACATTAAGACGATAATAGAGATCTTCGCGAAATTCCCCTCGCTGCACCAATTCAACCAGATTTTTTTGTGTAGCACAGATAACTCTGACATTCACTTTGACTTCATTTTCTTCCCCTACTCGGCGGAAAGTACCGTCATTAAGAAAACGCAGCAGCTTAATTTGCATCTGTGGCGACATTTCGCCAATTTCATCCAGTAAAACAGTGCCGCCATTAGCCTGCTCGAAGAAACCTTTCTTTCCTTCAATCGCATTCGGATAAGCGCCGGCAGCATAGCCAAACAGTTCACTTTCTACTACATCATCCGGCATCGATGCGCAGTTCAACCCCAAAAAGGGCTGTTTTCCGCGTAAGCTGTGCAAATGACAGGCTTTTGCCAAAATGTCTTTGCCAGTTCCTGTTTCACCAATCAGCAACAGTGGCGCATCCAGCATCGCCATTTTACGAGCCTGTTCAATAAGCTGAGTCATTTTTGGGCTAACAGCGATAATCGCCTTAAATTCACTACCATCATTGACAGTCAGTTTTTTCAGTTGATTCCCTATTCGAGCAGCAGATTTGAGCATAATCACTGTGCCAACACATTGCATTTTCTGCTTTTCATCAATCAGCTGAATAGGAGTAATATCCATCAGGTAGTCCAGACCTTTGAGAGTTATCCTTTCCACACGTTGCTGGATATTTTTATTTTCAAACCAGCGCGAAAAGTTATAACCGCTGATAAACTGCCCGATAGGTTTTTGATAAGTTTGTTCCTCACTAACACCAAACAGCTTAAACACCGCGGAGTTAGCAAGCTCAATATTTCCTTTCAGATCAACTGAAAAAACAGGCTCAGGCAAGGATTCCAACAGGGCACACATCGCTTTGTGTTCTCTTTCTGAAGGCATAAAAGAGACGGTACGAACATCAATAACACCATTAATACGGCGAATTTCTGCCATCAATTTACGAAATACATTGAAATCAACTTGTGAAAAATTAAGGTAAATCCGGCCGATTTGAGATATTTCTATCCCTTTTAAATCAATATTCTCTAATACCAGTAGATCGAGCAGTTCACGGGTCAGCCCAATTCGATCATGGCAAGCAACTTCTAAGCGCATCTGTTTTGACCTTATTTACACTAATACATATAATTTTTTAAAATACTACTCTCTACAATTATTCATATGAAGCGTTCTGTCAGTAAAAATTGACCAGACTCCGGTTTTTTAATGTCGCAAATATACCCGTTATCTTTCAAGTTGCCTCTTTGTTGGCTGCACTCACTCACCCCGGTCACATAGTTATCTATGCTCCCGGGGATTCGCTCCTTTGCCGTCGCGATGCATCTTGAAATCCATTGGGTATAACACAGTATTTGAAACTTTCACTAAAATAAACAAACTCTAAGATTGATTATAAAACAAACTAATAAAATAACGTAAAATATTGTCGTTATCTGGATATTTTGTGCGTTCATATAGAATTAAAGTATATATCATTTAATTAACTATATTCTTAGACTTATTTGGTAGGATATTCTTAAGTTGAGTGATTAGCTGACGACGGAAATCTCCTAATTTGGGTTTATCACCTTCTATCCAAGGTAATGGCCTACATAATTCCATCGCTTTAATACCCAACCGGGCAGTCAGTAAACCTACACCGATCCCTTGAGCGGCTCTGACAGAAAGACGCGCAGCGATATCCTGCGATAACCAATCCATACCCACTTCCCGCACCACTTCTGAAGCACCAGAAAAAACAATATTCAGCAGAACAAGGCGGAAGAGCCGAATACGACTGAAATATCCCAGTTCAATACCATATAGAGCTGCAATACGATTAATTAGCCGGATATTACGCCAGGCAATAAATGCCATATCGACAATGGCCAACGGGCTAACTGCTATCATTAATGCCGATTCCGCAGCACAGCGGCTGATTTCAGCCTTGACTTGAGAGTCCAAAACAGGTTGAACCCATTTACTGTACAACACCACCAATTCACGATCGTTATGTGTATCATGTAAAGCGGCTCGCCAGCGCTGTAACGCCGGGTTATGCTGTTCGATACCCGCCTGACTTGCCAACTTCTCACAAAATTCCCGCCCTTTACCCACGCCATGATGCTGCAATAACGCTCTCGCAGTATCGCGTTCCTCAGACCGCATTCTTAGCCGATAAAGACGATGCCACTCATTGACAAGAGAACCTATTCCCGCAAAGACAATCATGCCCCCGGCTGCCGCTACACCTAATGCGCTCCAATCCTGTTGCTGCCATGATTGATAAATCCACTGCACAAACTGAGCAACAGCACTCACCCCCAATAACATCAGAGAACCATATACCATTCTACGCCAGCAACTACGCTTAGGTTTCAGTGCTGCATTAACTATCCCTTCTACCTGACCTTCGCGTTCTTCAGCCTCAAGTTCCAGTGAAGCAGGACAAAAATTTGCTGTGTCTTTTTCATTAAAGATCTGAGCAGGCTTTAAAACCGGCTCTTGTGGCCCCGATAAGGATTCTGTAAAGTCAATTCTTGGCTTCAAGGGCTCCGTCATTTCACTTTATCTCCCACTAAAAATTCCAGCACGGTATCCAACCGGATATGAGGCAATGGTGTATCCACATTTACCGGACAAGGGCTAAACTCTTCGAAAGAGAAACCCTGTTTTTGCCAGAAGTTATCCTCAGGTAAACGCCGTGGCACCTCTCCGGGAAAAAATGTCAGCGGTTTACCATCTGTAAGCCGATATCCTTTCAACGCCGGAATACTTTCACCATTGTGTTCAATCACGCCACTTTCTGTCGCTCGTACCGATGCCAGGCCAACACAATCCATGCTGATACCTTCAAAAACCGCATTTTGTCTGGCTTCCTGAATCAATTGCTGGAGTAAAGAAACCAAATTAGCATGCTGATCTGCGGTAATGTGATCGGCTTTACTGGCAGCAAACATTAATTTATCAATGCAAGGGGAAAACAGGCGGCGGAAGAGCGTTCGTTTACCATAATGAAAACTTTGCATTAATTGTGTCAGCGCCAAACGCATATCATTAAATGCTTGTGGTCCACGGTTTAATGGCTGTAAACAATCTATCAACACAATCTGTCGATCAAAACGTAGAAAATGCGCTTTATAAAACCCTTTCACCACCGACTGGCAGTAATATTCAAAGCGCTGACGCAGCATACCGATATTCGTGTGTCTATCTGCCTGAGCAAATCGTGACTCAGTGATATTGTTGATATCCGGCCACGGGAAAAATTGTAAAGCCGGAGCACCCATCATATCACCGGGCAGAACAAATCTCCCCGGCTGAATAAAATGTAAACCGTGCTCTTTGCATTTAACCAAATATTCCGTATAGGCATGAGCAATAGCAGCCAACAGATTCTCATCTGCGGGTGCCAGTGGATCGCACTGTTTACAAAGTTCCAACCAAGGTTTTGCCCATGCAGCTCTTTGTCCCTGCAATAAGCTATTCATCTGATGTGACCATGTTAAATAACTTTGCGCCAACATCGGTAGATCCAACAGCCATTCGCCGGGATAATCCACAATTTCCAGATATAACGTGGCAGTTTCTTTAAAATGGCGCAGCAGAGAATCCCCAGAACGGTAACGAAGTGCCAGACGGATTTCACTGACACCCCGCGTCGGAGTCGGCCAGGCTGGCGGTGTGCTGTAAAGTGAGGTCAACCCTTCATCATAAGTAAAACGAGGAACGCCCAAATCACGTTGAGGAACCCGTTTTACACCCAACAAGCGACCGTCACGCACAGCAGAAAATAGCGGCAACCGGGCACCGCTATGGAGGTTAAGTAACTGATTAACCAAAGATGTGATAAACGCTGTTTTACCACTACGACTTAATCCTGTTACAGCTAACCGTAAATGGCGATCCATCCCACGATTCACCAACGCAGTTAATTCATTTTGTAGCCGTTTCATGTCTCTCCTGAGATAAGTATTACAACAATTTTTTTGTATCAGCCGAGCCATAGGTAATTTTTGCTATCAAAGCTGCCTGAAACGACTGCGAACGCTGAACGTTTCTGAGGTGATATAACGCTCCATTTGGCGCAGACGAATCTCTCCCGATTTCAATTGATAATCGATTTCATTCAGCAAGTTTTGTACTGAAAAATGGGCCTCTTCGGTATAACCCGTGGGTGCCGGATCAAGGACGAAAACCAGTACAATATAAGCAACAACCACAAAACCAAACAGGCCAAAAAAGAGTGACAATACCGCGATGACACGAATCAAACGTACTGGTACATCAAAATAATAGGCCAACCCAGCACAAACACCTTTAATTTTGCCCTTCTCAGGTATTCGATACAGTTTCCGGCGGTTACCATTCGACATTATGATTGCCTCCAATCAGGATGTTCCGCATCCAGAATATCTTCCAATGTTTTGATTCGTGCCTGCATATGTTGTACACGCTCTGCCAGACGCTGAATTTCATTCTGATCTAACTGACTTTGGTTTGAATTCCGGTTGTTATAATGCAACCACAACCAGATGGGTAACACAAAAAGTACAAAAATAGTCAGCGGAATGCCAAGAAATATAGAGCCCATCACTTTTCCTTAAATGGTTAGTTGAGTGCGCCAACACTTAATGTTGTTCTTTATTAGCATTTATTTTAGCCTTCATTGCCGCTAACTGCGCACTGATTTCATCGTCTGCTTTTAATTCAGCAAACTGTTGATCCAGCGATTTTTGTTTTCCCATGCCCACGGCTTCTGCTTCCGCTTCCATATGATCGATACGGCGTTCAAATTGTTCGAAGCGAGCCATTGCCTGATCAATTTTACCGCTGTCTAGCTGATGACGAACCTGTCGGGAAGAGGCGGCCGCCTGATGACGCAAAGCCAATGCCTGTTGTCTTACTCGGGTTTCGCTAAGTTTGTTTTCAAGCTCAACAATCTCCCCTTTCATTCGCTCAAGTGTCTCTTCCAGTATGGTCAATTCATGTTTCAATGTATCCACTAAAGCAGCCACTTTCTGTTTTTCAAGCAGGGCTGCCCGTGCCAAATCTTCTCTCTCTTTATTCAACGCCAGTTCCGCTTTTTCCTGCCAGTCGTGCATTTGTTGTTCACCTGCGGTAATGCGGCGAGATAACTGCTTTTTCTCTGCCAGAGCACGGGCGGAAGTTGAGCGAATTTCAACTAAAGTGTCTTCCATTTCCTGAATCATTAGACGAATCATTTTCTGCGGATCTTCCGCTTTATCCAGTAATGAAGAGATATTGGCATTCACGATATCAGCAAAACGAGAGAAAATACCCATAACAAATTATCCTCTTTGGTTAAGGTTGGTTAATACTATTCATGTCACTTTTATCTATCAAGAGTCGTGCCAACTTTTCATTTACTTTATTTTCATGAAATATAAAGAAATTTTTTTATTTAACTTTTTATCACAACGTAATAAAGTGGCTAAAATAACCAATTATCGGTGAAAATAACCATGAATGACGCCACAGAAAACCTATTGGGTGAAGCAAACAGCTTTATTGAAATTCTGGAACAGGTATCCGCGCTGGCAAAATTAAACAAACCGGTTATCGTTATTGGGGAACGCGGAACCGGTAAAGAGCTGATTGCCCGCCGTTTGCATTATTTATCTCCCCGCTGGCAAGGCCCATTTATCTCCCTAAACTGCGCGGCTCTGAATGAAAATTTATTGGATTCAGAGTTATTTGGTCATGAAGCTGGCGCATTTACCGGTGCACAAAAGAGGCACCAAGGAAGATTTGAACGTGCTGATGGAGGAACGCTATTTCTTGATGAATTGGCAACCGCACCAATGCAAGTTCAAGAAAAGCTATTGCGTGTCATTGAATATGGGCATCTTGAACGCGTTGGCGGCAGCCAATCATTACAAGTTGACGCTCGACTGATATGCGCGACCAATGAGAGTCTGCCCGCAATGGCAGCTAAGGGGCAATTCCGCGCTGATTTGCTCGATAGGCTGGCTTTCGATGTGGTTAAAATCCCACCATTGCGGCAAAGACAGCAGGATATCATGTTGTTAGCGCAGCATTTTGCTATTCAGATGTGCCGCGAACTTGATTTACCACTATTTCCCGGGTTCACTGACCAGGCAAGACAACAGTTACAGGATTACACGTGGCCCGGTAATATTCGTGAACTGAAAAATGTTGTGGAACGATCAGTTTATCGTCACGGCGAAAATTCTGCTCAACTTGATAATATTATTATTAACCCATTCGCCTCCACACCACATTTTATAGCCAATGTTGATGATAATAATGATTTATCTTCACAACTTCTGCCTTCACTGCCCGTTAATTTGAAACAGTGGCAACATGACAGCGAACGACAATTAATAGCGCTATCATTAAAAGAGAGCAGATTTAACCAAAGAAAAGCAGCAGAGAAACTACGACTGACCTATTATCAATTACGAGGCTTAATGAAGAAACATGATATCAACGTCGGCGATAAGTGATCCGGATTACAGATAAAAAAAAGCCAGCACCCGAGCTGGCTAAAAAACACTGGAAGCAATGTGAGCAATGTCGTGCCTTTCCTGAGATACAAAAACTGTTCCCCGGAAGTGCGATACAGATGATAATGGTTATCAATACGTTTTGTAAAGCACTTTGTTGAGAATTTTTCTCATTATCATCCCCGCAGCGTTTTTTTGGGCTCAAGCGCGAATTGAGATACAATGTGTCAATTCTAATTAATAACAGATGCCTTATATGCGCAGTTTGATTTATTGGATCATATTATCCCTTTCAGCTCCTGCTATTGCAGAAACAATAGCTACGCCTGAAAAAAATCCCCACGTTCCGGCTGACATTCAGCAACAAGGGCTTATTTATTGCGTTAATGGCAACCTGAATACCTTTAATCCCCAACTGGCTAGCAGCGGCTTAACTGTCGATACACTGGCAGCACAACTCTATGAGCGTCTACTAGATGTTGACCCTTATACTTATCGTTTACTTCCTGAATTAGCCTCCCATTGGGAAATACTGGATAACGGTGCTACCTACCGTTTTTATTTGCGCCATAATGTCTCATTTCAATCAACAGACTGGTTTACTCCGACCCGTAACATGAATGCTGATGACGTCATTTTCAGCTTTAAGCGTCTGTTTGATAAGCAACACTATTATCACAACGTCAATGGCGGGCATTACCCCTATTTTGACAGCCTCCAACTGGCCGATTCTATTCAAAGTATCCGTAAACTTAATGAATATACGGTGGAGTTTCGCTTGAACGAACCAGATGCTTCTTTTCTTTGGCATTTGGCAACCCACTATGCCCCAATACTTTCACAAGAATATGGGCAACAATTGCATCAAATGAATCGCCATGAACAAATTGACTGGAAACCTGTCGGCACAGGCCCGTTTATGTTGGAAGATCATCGGACCAGACAATTTATCCGTCTGGTTCGTCATGATAAATACTGGAAAGGCAAACCACAAATGCGCCAAATAGTTATTGACGTCGGCGCCGGCGGCACCGGCAGGATGTCTAAACTTTTAACCGGTGAATGTGATGTATTAGCGTATCCCGCTGCCAGTCAGCTTACCGTTTTACGAGATGATCCTCGCCTGCGTCTGACTTTACGCCCAGGAATGAATATCGCTTATCTGGCTTTCAATACCAGCAAACCACCTCTTGATAAGCTACAGGTTCGGCAAGCCATTGCTTACGCTATTAATAACCAACGGCTGATGCAATCCATCTATTATGGTACGGCGGAAACAGCCTCATCAATTTTACCTCGGGCGTCATGGGCTTATGATAATCAAACTGAAATTACGGAATACAACCCAGAAAAATCACGCAAAATGCTTAATGACCTCGGATTAAATGGCTTGCAATTGAGCTTATGGGTACCTTCCGCCTCTCAATCATATAATCCAAGTCCACTCAAAATGGCAGAACTGATTCAGGCCGATTTAGCACAAGTTGGTATTACCATGAGTATCAAACCTGTTGAGGGCCGCTTTCAGGAAACCAAACTGATGGATAAATCTCACGATATGACATTATCAGGTTGGTCAACTGACAGTAATGACCCAGACAGTTTTTTCCGTCCACTGTTAAGTTGTGCTGCTATCGCTTCACAAACAAATTTCAGCCATTGGTGTGAGCCAACATTTGATAAAATTTTGCGGGAAGCTTTGATTAACCAGCAATTATTATCCAGAATTAAGTATTATCATGCGGCTCAACAAGTCCTTGAGCAGCAATTACCTATATTACCATTAGCCTATTCTCTGCATTTACAAGCCTACCGTCATGATATTAAAGGGCTGGTACTCAGCCCATTTGGTAATACCTCTTTCGCTGGCGTTTATCGGGAAAAAGAGACTAATCGAATGAATCAGAAGGGTGACAAATGATTATTTACACTCTCCGTCGTCTGCTATTGCTGATTATTACCCTGTTTTTCCTGTCACTGATAAGCTTTAGCCTAAGTTACTTTACCCCCAATGCTCCACTCAGCGGGGCATCCCTATTTGATGCTTATATATTCTATTTCAACAGCTTATTACTATGGGATTTTGGCGTATCCAGCATTAATGGTGAACTTATCAGCGGACAACTACGGGAAGTGTTCCCCGCTACAATGGAGCTCTGTATTCTGGCTTTTTCTACCGCCTTACTAGTCGGTATCCCACTCGGAATTATTGCGGGAGTATGGCGTAACAAACCCGCGGATACTGTTATCATCTCCATTGCTTTAGTCGGATTTTCCATCCCGATTTTTTGGCTAGCATTATTACTGACTCTATTTTTCTCTCTTTATCTCGGCTGGCTACCCGTCTCCGGGCGCTTTAATCTGCTATATCAGATTGAACCTGTGACAGGTTTCTCATTAATTGATGCCTGGTTATCAAAATCACCCTATCGTAATGAGATGATCATTAGTGCCATGCAACACTTGCTGCTACCCGTTATTACACTCGCCGTTGCACCGACAACCGAAGTTATCCGGTTGATGAGGAACAGCACAGAAGAAGTTTTTGGTGAAAACTATATTAAAGCCGCCGCAACCCGTGGTTTATCAAGGCTGACAATTATCCGTCGTCATGTATTACACAATGCGTTGCCCCCTATCATTCCGAAACTAGGATTACAATTTTCCACCATGCTGACACTGGCAATGATGACAGAACTCGTATTTAACTGGCCGGGACTTGGTCATTGGTTGGTCAGTGCCATTCGTCAGCAAGATTATTCCGCCATTTCTGCCAGTGTTATGGTGATTGGCACACTGGTGATTTTTGTCAATGTTCTGTCTGATATTATTGGCGCAATGGCTAACCCTCTGAAGCATAAGGAATGGTATGCCCTTAGATAATTTTTATCGTGAAAAGAAAATGCCGTCACCGATAAAGGTCATCTGGCGCTTTTTCTATTCTGATATGTTGGCAATGATGGGGTTTTATGGGGTGCTGATTCTGATCGCCCTAAGTCTGTTTGGTAGCTATCTGGCCCCCTATAAGCTCGATCAACAATTTCTTGGTCATCAGTTGCTGCCACCTTCATGGTCATATCACGGTAATATCGCATTTTTTCTAGGTACCGACGATCTTGGACGCGACATTCTCAGCCGATTACTAATAGGTACGGCCTCTACATTTGGTTCAGCGCTGTTAGTCACTTTAGCAGCCGCTTTATGTGGTCTGATTATTGGCTGTCTGGCAGGCATGACACGAGGACTGAAATCCGCGGTGCTCAATCATATTCTCGATACATTACTCTCTATCCCATCACTATTGCTGGCAATCATTGTCGTCGCCTTCGTGGGTGCCAGTTTGCAGCATGCAATAATCGCTATTTGGTTGGCGCTATTGCCACGTATCGTTCGCACAGTTTACAGCGCCGTTCACGATGAGCTAGATAAAGAATATGTTATTGCCGCTCGCCTGGATGGCGCCTCTAATTACCACATTCTATGGTATGCCGTATTACCAAACATTACCGCCGCCTTGGTCAACGAGCTAACACGCGCCCTTTCTATCGCCATACTTGATATCGCTTCACTTGGTTTTCTTGATCTTGGCGCCCAACTTCCCTCACCAGAATGGGGAGCCATGTTGGGCGATTCACTGGAGCTAATCTATGTTGCGCCCTGGACCGTTATGTTGCCCGGCGCGGTAATTATGTTCTGTGTCTTGTTAGTCAATTTATTAGGTGATGGATTACACCGAGCAATCAATTCCGGGGTGGAATAATGCCATTACTCGACATTCGCAATCTTACTATTGAATTTATGACTGCCAAAGGGCCAGTTAAAGCGGTTGATCGCGTCAGTATGTCACTGACAGAAGGCGAAATACGTGGTCTGGTTGGTGAATCCGGCTCAGGTAAGAGCTTGATTGCCAAAGCAATAAGCGGAGTCACTAAAGATAATCTCAAAGTGACGGCTGACCGTTTTCGCTTCGATGATATTGACCTGCTCCGTCTGACTCCACGTCAGCGCCGAAAAGTGATCGGCCACAATATCTCAATGATTTTTCAGGAGCCACAATCCTGTCTTGATCCTTCTGAAAATATTGGTCGTCAACTCATTCAAGCCATTCCCTGCTGGACATACAAAGGCCGTTGGTGGCAACGTTTCAAATGGCGAAAACGCCGGGCTATTGAATTACTCCACCGTGTGGGAATTAAAGATCATAAAGACATTATGAATAGCTTCCCTTACGAGTTAACGGAGGGAGAGTGCCAAAAGGTCATGATTGCTATCGCATTGGCTAACCAACCACGCCTGCTGATTGCAGATGAACCAACCAATGCGATGGAACCGACCACACAAGCTCAGATTTTCCGTCTGTTAGCACGATTGAATCAGAACAACAACACCACCATTTTACTGATAAGTCATGACTTGCAAGTCATGAGCAAATTGGTGGATCGCATTAATGTTCTGTACTGTGGTCAAACGGTCGAAAGCGCCGTTCCCGATGAATTATTGGTAATACCACACCACCCTTACACACAAGCGTTAAGCCGCGCTATCCCTGATTTTAGTAGCTCTTTGCCCCATAAAAGCAGGTTAAACACCTTATCAGGCGCTATTCCATCCCTTGAGCACTTACCCATCGGCTGCCGTTTAGGTCCACGTTGCCCTTATGCGCAAAAAACGTGTATTGAAACACCACGGTTGCGGGTGATTAAAAACCACGCTTTTGCCTGCCACTTTCCACTGAATCTGGAGGAACAGTAATTGATTAACACTCTGCTAGAAGTCAGGAACTTGGCTAAAACTTTTCGTTATCGAACAGGTTTTTTTCACCGTCAACATCTCAATGCGGTAAAACCCGTTAGTTTTACCTTAAAAGCTAAACAGACGCTGGCGATTATTGGTGAAAACGGTTCTGGAAAATCAACACTGGCAAAAATGCTTTCAGGCGTCATCGAGCCAACTTCCGGCGAAATCATGATCGAAGGCCATAAACTCACTTACGGTGATTACAGTTATCGTAGCCAACGCATTCGTATGATATTTCAGGACCCAAGTACGTCGCTAAATCCTCGTCAGCGTATTGGTCAAATTCTTGATATTCCCCTTCTGCTTAATACAGCGCTTAATACAATGGAGCGGGAAAAACGGATCAACCAGACATTGCGACAAGTTGGCCTGCTACCGGACCATGCCAATTATTATCCACATATGTTAGCCTCAGGCCAGAAACAGCGGGTAGCACTGGCGCGCGCATTGATATTACAACCTCAGATTATTATTGCTGATGAGGCATTAGCATCACTCGATATGTCTATGCGATCTCAAATCATTAATCTGATGTTGGAATTACAGGAAAAACAAGGTATTTCTTACCTCTATGTCACCCAGCATCTTGGCATGATGAAACATATCAGCGATCAGGTGCTGGTCATGCATCAAGGGGAAGTTGTTGAGCGGGGAAATACAGCAGAAGTGTTGGCTTCCCCTCTGCACGATATGACCCGCCGTTTAATCGCTAGCCATTTTGGTGAAGCACTCACCGCTGATGCCTGGCGGCAGGATATTCCTTAACATATAGAAAACGATAATCACTGCTCGGAGCAGAACGCAAAATACAGCATATTTCTCTCTAGCGTGATAGAATTACTGGGTTTATTAACAATAAAACGTCATATTGATATTGTCTCTGTGAGCAATTTTAATCCATGAATATCATTACCGGCGTTATCACACAAGGATACTGTTATGGGTTTTATGACCGGCAAGCGCATTCTGATCACTGGCGTCGCCAGTAAACTCTCCATCGCTTATGGCGTTGCAAAAGCAATGCATGACCAGGGAGCTGAGCTGGCTTTCACTTATCAAAATGACAAGTTGAAACCTCGTGTTGAAGAATTTGCTGCTTCCCTAAATTCTACTATCGTTCTGCCTTGCGATGTAGCTGAAGACGAAAGCATTGAAGTCCTGTTCACCGAACTGAGCAAAATTTGGCCGAAATTCGATGGTTTTGTTCACTCCATTGGCTTTGCACCTGCTGATCAACTGGATGGTAACTATGTCAGTTCCGTTACCCGCGAAGGCTTTAGAATCGCGCACGACATCAGCTCTTACAGCTTTGTTGCTATGGCAAAAACTTGCCGTGAAATGCTGAACCCAAATTCTGCTTTACTGACTCTCACCTACCTGGGAGCAGAGCGCTCAATCCCTAACTATAATGTAATGGGTCTGGCAAAAGCATCTCTGGAAGCTAACGTCCGTTATATGGCTAACGCCATGGGCGCTGAAGGTATTCGTGTTAACGGTATCTCTGCCGGGCCTATCCGTACTTTGGCTGCGTCTGGCATCAAAGATTTCCGTAAAATGCTGGCTCACTGTGAATCCGTTAACCCAATTCGCCGCACTGTAACAACTGAAGATGTTGGTAACGCTGCGGCATTCTTGTGCTCGGATCTGTCCGGCGGTATTACCGGTGAAATCCTGCATGTTGACGGTGGTTTCAGCATTGCCGCAATGAATGAACTGGAATTGAAATAATCTGATTAATAATCAGTAACTTTTAATTCATAAGGCCAAGGCCCGAAGAGCCTGTTTTTCGGGCCTTTTATTTATCAATAAAATAAATAGATTAATCACTTCATTAAATCATCACTAATAGGTAAAAATTAATTTTAAATCAAAATATAAAAAACAATTGGAAAGAATTATTAAAACCTTTGTAATTAAAGAGTTAAACGATATTACCTTATAATTGTTTTACCGAAATAAAAAATATCATCTTGTTTCCTTGCACTAATCAGTAATATGTCCTTTAATATAATCAACAACTTAATTTCATAAAATCGATTATCAGTACAATATTTCTATTTCAATATTTTATTTTTATTATCATTTTAATCTTTTAGGTTTAATATTATATTTCATGCTTTTATACAATTTAGTGACATTTATTATTTTAGCAAGGTGCATAAAATGAAAAATGATTTTTTAATTATATCCAATATGTTTAAATCAATTACCAATATAAAATTGCCAGAATGCCTGAAAAATCATGATCTATCCCAAGAAATTGCAGCTTCTTGGAATGAATTTAGTGGATCATTATATCACTGGCCATCAGCATTGGAGGATTATGAATATGCATATAATTCCGATGAACAAGATATTGATAGAATTATTAAAAATATACACAAAGCAACAACCTATTTAGGTTCACTTAGCAGTGGCTATTTAGGCCATGGTTATATTGCCAGAGTCAATCATGCATTGAAAGAAATTGAATCAGATTTTAGTAAGCTAGAAAATTTCATCTCGAAATTACCACAACCATTTGAAATATCTCAAATTTATTTTGAAAGCAAGAAAAGTTTTGCAGAAAAAACACATATAAAAATACAACAATTATTAAAGAATATTCCCGATGGAGAAGATAAAAAACAAATATATAAACTCTCTTTATTGATGGAAGAAATCACTTTAAACATATCAGATGTTTCATTTAGCCTTAGAAATATAAACAATTCAGTCAATAAGCTTAATGGACAAATCAGAGCAATTAATAATATTTACAATGAGTTAGTCGAAAACTTTAATGAAGAGAATAAAAAAGATATTTTTACAAGAAACTATAGGCAATGCATGGTCTATTTTAGTGATTTTACAAATAAATTCAATTTATTTTCCTATGATTACAAATCATTTAGAAAAAATAATATATTAATTATATTATAATCAATATAAAATGAATTTTTGCAACTATCAATAATCTCTATTATTTATTCCGTATAATATCATCAGTTGTAAAATATGCTATATAACAGTATAAGAAAGCACTCATCACGATATGATCAGACCACCGGATATCTATTCAATCATTAATTTGCTATAACATATACCCTATGAATTTCAAGATGCATCGCGACGGCAAGGGAGTGAATCCCCGGGAGCATAGATAACGATGTGACCGGGGTGAGCGAGTGCAGCCAACAAAGAGGCAACTTGAAAGATGACGGGTATATTTCCATATGCCGTGGTAGTATGTATCAAGGCTATGACAATGCCTTACTGAGTTCCTTTGTCCTATTATATCTATACCCTATGGATTTCAAGATGCATCGCGGCGGCAAGGGAGCGAATCCCCGGGAGCATAGAGAACTATGTGACCGGGGTGAGTGAGTGCAGCCAACAAAGAAGCAACTTGAAAGATAACGGGTATATTACCGAAAATTTTTAAGGAGCTATACATGAAACTTTATTACCAACCTGGAGCTTGTTCTCTATCACCCCACATCATACTTCGTGAAGCAGGACTTGATTTCAGCGTGATTAAAGTTGATCTGAAAACTAAAAAAACGGAGAACGGCGACAATTTTTTCGCAATCAATCCAAAAGGCCAGATACCAACTCTCCTGCTAGATAACAATGAGATCCTCACCGAAGGAGCTGTTATTGTCCAATATATTGCCGACCAGAAACCGGACAAAAAATTAATTGCACCAGCCGGAACGATGGAACGATATCATCAACTTGAATGGCTTAGTCATATTTCCAGTGAAATCCATAAAGGATTTTCCCCTCTGTTTTTACCAGGAACACCAGAAAATTATCGTCCTGTTGCTATTAATAATCTACTTAGAAGATTCAAGTATATCGATGAAGTATTAGCAAAACAGCCATACATTGCCGGGGAGCATTTTACTGTTGCTGACGCTTACTTATTCACTCTCAGTAATTGGGCACCTTTAGTGCAATTGGATCTATCTGATCTGATTCATCTTAAAGCTTATCAAGAGAGGATTGCAGAACGTCCAAATGTTCGTGATGCACTGAAAGCTGAAGGGTTAATTTGATTTACGGATAAAAGAACCGTTCCACATGACATCGGTGGAACGGTTAAATATCTTAATCTAATTGTTTAATCTAATTGTGTCGCACAGAATTTATGACCAGGTGCCACCATTCTGTCCTGAGCAGCCACAATTTGTAATTCGTATTCGCCCATATCTTTGGTTGTTACCATCACTTCATAAACCGCAGCAGCGACATGTTCGAGAGCAGTTTGTAAAGACTCGCCTTTTAATAGATTAACCAATAACAAGCCGCTGGTTAAATCACCAACACCAACTGGCTGGCGTTCGCCAAAATCCACCAAAGGCCGACTTACATGCCAGCTATGTTCTTTAGTCACTAATAGCATTTCAAAACGATCAGTCTGATAACCAGCGCGACTAAGGTGTTTAACCAGTACAATATCCGGCCCTTTATCACATAGTGTTCGAGCAGCCATAACAGCCTGTTCTACATTAGTCACTTTCTGCATACTGAGTGTTTCAAGCTCCAGCAAATTTGGCGCAATGATATCACTTACAGGAAGGGCATCTTTACACAAAAATTCAGCCACCCCAGGCACAACAATACAACCTTTTTCTGGGTGGCCCATAACGGGATCACAGAAATACCAAGCATCAGGATTCACCGCTTTTACCCGTTTTACTATATCGATAATATGGCCCCCTTGCTCCGCTGAACCGATATATCCACTCAGTACTGCATGGCAAGATTTGAGCTGTTCAATTTCTTCTATGCCCTGAACGATTTCTGTAAGATGGTTAGCTGGCATAACACACCCTTTCCATTGAGCATATTGGGTGTGATTTGAAAACTGTACTGTATTCAACGGCCATACGTTTACCCCCATCCGACGCATAGGGAATTCCGCAGCGCTGTTGCCAGCGTGACCAAAAACAACATGAGATTGAATTGAAAGGATATTTTTCACAATGACGGCCTATATTTTTATTCTGGCTTCTGTTTATAAGATTAAAGTCATGGTAAGAAAAAGGACAACATTTGTTGCCCCATCATAATGCAATATTAGTTATTTCCAGCAGATCAAACAATCGTGTTTTTTACCACGACGCAACAGGGTGTAACGATCAAACAGACGGTTACTGTCAGTAAACAGGTATTCAGGCTCAGATTGTTTTTCACCATTAATTGCGACAGCGTTGGAACTGATCATCGTACGCGCCTGACCACGAGAAGGTACCAACCCGGCATTAACCAAAGCTTGTTGCAAATCTGCCCCTTTTTCCAACTCAATTACTGGCATACCATCCTGCGCCAATTGAGCAAAATCCGCTTCGGTCAAATCAGCAGCAGCTCCAGAGAATAAACTTTCTGTAATCCGTTTAGCGGCTGCTAACCCCTCTTCACCATGCACCATACCGGTGACTTGTTCTGCCAACACGTACTGAGCACGAGGAGCTTTACCACTATTTTTATCTTCTTCTTCCAAAGCATCAATATCTTCAAGATTCATAAAGGTAAAGAATTTCAGGAAACGATAAACATCAGCATCCGCAGTGTTAATCCAAAATTGATAGAATTTGTATGGGCTGGTTTTCTTCGGATCTAACCAAACAGCGCCACCTTCTGTCTTACCAAATTTAGTGCCATCAGATTTCGTGATCAATGGAACGGTCATGCCAAATACTTGTTTCTGGTTGATACGACGCGTTAGATCAATACCAGAAGTAATATTCCCCCACTGGTCAGAACCACCAATCTGTAACTCAACACCATGTACTTCATTCAGGCGAGCAAAGTCATAGGATTGCAGTAGATTATAAGAAAACTCAGTGAAAGAGATACCCACATCATCACGGTTCAAACGCTGTTTAACCGCCTCTTTGTTAATCATCTGATTAACTGAGAAATGTTTGCCGATATCACGCAGGAAAGTCAGAACATCCATGTTGCCAAACCAATCATAATTATTGGCTGTTTTAGCACTATTTTCGCCACAATCAAAATCGAGGAAAGGTGAAACTTGTCTACGAATTTTCTCCACCCACTCTTTAACGGTAGCTTCAGTATTCAATTTACGTTCAGTGGCTTTGAAACTTGGATCACCAATCAGACCCGTAGCTCCACCAACTAACGCCACGGGTTTATGCCCGGCTAGCTGGAATCGCTTTAAACACAGCAAGGGAACCAGATGCCCCAAATGCAAGCTGTCAGCGGTCGGATCGAAACCACAATAGAGGGAGACAGGGCCCTGCGCCAGTCTCTCCGCTAACGCATTCTCATCCGTCACCTGGGCAATGAGGCCCCGCTCTTGCAGTTGTTTTATCAGGTTATTGCTAGACATTAATGACTCCATCAATTTGTGTATTTTGTCTGTGTGTATACCCGTCATCTTTCAAGTTGCCTCTTTGTTGGCTGCACTCGCTCACCCCGGTCACATCGTTATCTATGCTCCCGGGGATTCGCTCCCTTGCCGTCGCGATGCATCTTGAAATCCATAGGGTATAAATCGCGATTTAAAAAGAGTGCGGCATAGGATAAAACGCCAATACTATAAGTGCTAGTACTAAAAATGATAATCCACGATTTATGGTGCAAGCCTGTCAATATGCCAGCTATCGCCTTGCCGTTGATAAATAAACCGGTCATGGAGCCGGTTTGCACCACCTTGCCAAAATTCAACAGAATCAAAGGTCACTTTGAATCCCCCCCAAAAGCTAGGTAAAGGCACCTCACCATTCAAGAATTTCTGTTTCAATTCAAGGAACTTCCCTTCTAAAACACCGCGTGCGGAAATACGGGAAGATTGTTGTGATGCCCATGCAGCAATCTGGCTATCTCTAGGACGGCTATGGAAATATTTCACCACTTCAACAGGAGAAAGACGTTCTGCTTTACCAAGAAAAGAGACTTGCCTTTCCAGAGGATACCAAGGGAAATGGAGGCTGATTTTGTTATTGTGCGCCAAATGTTTTGCTTTCCGGCTGCCTAAATTTGTATAAAAAATCAGACTATTTGTATCAAAATGCTTCAATAACACAATACGTTGATACGGTTGACCATTCTCATCGACCGTCGCTACAGACATTGCTGTGGGATCACTCAACTTAGCGTCACATGCTTGATTAAGCCAACGCTCAAAAAGTTCGATGGGTTCTTCAGTCAAATCCTTACGTCTTAACCCACCACGAATATATTCACGGCGTAATTCTGCAACATCAAATTCATTATGTTCTGACATTAACGTAACTCTGTTTATGACTCACTAAATACCCGATAGCTTATCATTGTTATTGATTAATAACAGGATAAATCGCGCCTAAAATAGTTTCAGTACTCGCACCGGTAACAGAGGGTAAATTCCCTGGCACACCTGACATTGTACGGAATGCTAACCAAGCAAATGCCAGTGCTTCCATATCATCACCGCTTAAGCCATATTTATCTGTCGGGCAAACCTCCGTCCCCGGTAATAAGGCAGAAAGTCGACTCATTATCTGCGGGTTACGTGCGCCACCACCACAAACCAACAGACGTTCACATCCACCACTCAACATAATTTGTTGTGATACAGATGCTGCTGTCAGCTCGGCCAGCGTTGCCTGAACATCGACAGGAGATATGTCAGGAAAGTTAACTAATTGAGCCTCCAACCAACTCATATTGAAATACTCCCGGCCTGTGCTTTTAGGGGCTGGTCGTGAAAAATAGTGATCAGAAAGCATTTGTCCGAGCAATTTGTTATTAACAACACCTTCTCGTGCCCATTGCGCATCTTTATCATAAGGTTTTTTCTGATGACGCCATACCCAACTATCCATCAGCATATTACCCGGACCTATGTCATACCCTTTGACAGGTGATCCAGGTAATAGCGCCGTTATATTGGCAATACCACCGATATTGAGAATTATCCTTCGTTCTATCGAATGGCCTAATACGGCGAAATGAAAAACTGGAACTAATGGCGCACCCTGCCCACCATACGCCATATCCCTCCGACGAAAATCGCCAACCACAGTTATCCCAGCCAAAGCTGCAATACGGTTATTGTCGCCAAGTTGCATAGTGAAAGGTGTATGACTATCTGGCTCATGCCAAACGGTTTGCCCATGACATCCCACAGCAGTAATATCACTTGTGGTTAACCCTGTTTTAATCAGTAAGCCTTGTACAGCTTCAGCGAATAAAGAACCAAGTTCATAATCCAACCGACCAATTTCCGATAATGTCGTTTGCTGCCCTTGACAGACTGCGAGAATTTTCTGTTTTAATTCGTATGGGAATGGATGCGAATAACTGGCTTGCTGAGCAACAACTTTATCATTGATTGCGGCAAGCACCACATCAACGCCATCCAGACTTGTACCCGACATTACACCAATATAACGACCTGACTTCATAACCATTTAATTTGCCTTCCTGCTTAGAATCTGTCTTGATAAAATCAGAAACCACGCCAATAACTATAAAGCGCAGTGGTTTTGGCTGTATATGACTAATAGACAAACGAAGGAATAAAACCTGAGTTTTGGAAACAACTTCACAAAAAATGCTGAATTTTTCATTAATAGCTATTTCTTTTAAAAATCTCTATTGACGTTTAATATATGTTTAGCACTAGATTGCTAATGTACTGATATTCTATTTGAATAAACTTTTTATTACTTATTGCCAATGCCGGTTGTTAGCCTGATTGCCCAATGAGCTATCAGATTTCCGCAGTCAGGCATCGAAATTAGGAGTTACTATGTTTAAGCACTTTTTAGTTAGCGCGGTTGCCGTTGCTTCATTATCAGGCTGTGTCAACACCGATTCTCTTTCTGGTGATACTTACACTGCTGGACAAGCTAAGCAAGTCCAAACTGTCTCTTACGGCACAGTTGTTTCTGTTCGTCCTATCAATATTCAGGCGAGCAGCAATGAGAATGTATTAGGCGCAATTGGTGGTGCAGTTCTAGGAGGCCTTGTTGGTAATACTATTGGTGGTGGCAGTGGCAACACATTAGCAACTGCCGCGGGTGCGATTGCCGGTGGTGTCGCGGGCCAAAATGTTCAGGGAGCTCTTAACACAACTAAAGGTGTAGAACTCGAAATTCGTCGTGACAGTGGTGAAAGCATCATTGTTGTTCAAAAACAAGGCAAAACACTCTTTCATAAAGGCCAACGTGTAAGAATCGCAGGCCAAGGTAGTAATATTACTGTTTCACCTCGACAATAAGATATAGATAAGAAAACCGTGACTTCATTTTAGTAAGTCGCGGTCTTCTTTCATCCGGTTAGCATTTCATGGATATCGTCATTACTATCTATTTTGTAATTGGATAATATTTTGCTCTAACTTCTGAACTAAAGTGGAAAGAAAAGCAAGTTCCTCGCGTGAAATACCTCCCAGAATCTCATTTCTTGTGGATTCAATAACACCATCTAACTCCCTAATAACTGATGCAGAATCTTCAGTTAGCTTGATTCTCTTTGCACGACGATCATTGGCACAAGTATGCCGGGTGATAAGTTTTTTTTCCTCAAGCTGATCTAATGTCCTGACTAAAGATGGTTGCTCGATACCGATAGCTTTCGCCAACTGTATCTGAGATTGCTCCTGAGGTAACCGGCTAATATTGTATAACGTTACCCAATGAGTCTGAGTTAATTCTAACGGCTTTAAACGATAGTCAATTAAAGCACGCCAAATACGAACTAACCGTGCCAGATCTGATCCCAATGTAGATTCCAATTGTCCCTCCTTAAATAACTAGCCTACTAAACATAACAGCCAAATTTTTCTAAATCAGGCTAACTAGCCTTAAAAAGTATATATAACTTCTGTATAATCACAGTAAATTCTTAGTAACTAACTAATTCAGGTAACTATAACCAAGAATAACTAAACTTAATTTAAACTCAGAACAAACAATTAACATACAATATTTTTACCATAAAAACTATCAGAACTACGAATACAGACAAGCAGAAACCAATAAATATCATTCAATACTTTATTCAAAGTACTATAAGAATAGCTGTCATCTAAATGCTAAGCTATCTATTTTTACATTAATGTTGTTTTTATTTTACATTTATCACACAATCAAGCTTAAAATTCCATTTAAAACATAAGGTTATGAAAAAATCAAATAAGCTCACTTAGCCTGTCCGTTAATCAAGAAATAAAAAAATAACAAACAAAATACTTAAAATTATAGTAGAACATTTATAACTTTGCCAAAAATATAACCCTATATAAGTAAATCATTGAATTGTTAATCCCAATAACCTCAAAAATCGATAATTAAAACAGTGATGGCTGTTCAGGTGGTTCTTCATCTATCTGATTTTGTGCTCTCAATGCACGTAAATATCTTTGCCGGCACAGTCGCAATACTTCACGCTTTTGCCCATCTGACATTTTCATCCAATTAAATCTTTCTTCCCGGCTGCGATAACACCCCAGACAAAAACCCCGCTCATTCGCCTGACAAATTCCTCGACAAGGACTGGGAATAGCAAAAAACTCTAGTTGCTCAGCCATCACATCCCGTTTCCTATACAATTCACATACTATATTTAATTATAAACCTAGATAAGAATAAATTATAATTATGGACAAATTGAACTGTAACCGTAAGACACGTTATAGTTAGTGGTTTTTGTGCGATCTACCGCACAAAAATATTGGTAAAACCATTAAATTAGAGGTAATTATGCGTTTACTCCATACCATGATCCGTGTTGGTGATCTACAACGCTCCATTAATTTTTACACTGAAGTGTTAGGAATGCGCCTGTTGCGCACCAGTGAAAACACCGAATATAAATACTCACTCGCCTTCGTTGGCTACGCTGATGAAAGCGAAGGAGCAGTAATCGAGTTGACCTATAATTGGGGAGTTGACCATTACGAAATGGGAAATGCCTTTGGTCACATCGCATTAGGTGTTGATAATGTCGCAGCCACTTGCGAATCTATTCGCAAAGCAGGTGGTAACATTACCCGTGAAGCGGGTCCTGTAAAAGGCGGAACAACCATTATTGCTTTCGTTGAAGATCCAGATGGCTACAAAATTGAACTTATTGAAAACAAAAATGCCCGCAACGCTCTGGGTAACTCAATCTGATGTCTGACAAAAAAGAGCCAAACGTCCTTAGTGGACGTTTTAGAGGTTATTACCCTGTTGTTATTGATGTTGAAACTGGCGGTTTTAATGCCAAAACAGATGCATTACTTGAAATTGCCGCCGTTACACTGGAGATGGATGGTGAAGGTTGGCTAACGCCTGGCGAATCACTTCACTTCCATATTGAGCCATTTGAAGGAGCCAACCTTGAACCAGCAGCCCTGGAATTCACCGGCATTGATCCATTAAATCCGCTACGTGGAGCAGTGAGCGAATATGAAGCTCTGCACGCTATTTTTAAAATGGTTCGTAAAGGGATAAAAAATAATCATTGTAATCGAGCAATTATCGTTGCTCACAATGCTAACTTCGATCACAGCTTTGTTATGGCTGCCGCGGAACGCACCGGACTAAAACGAAATCCGTTTCATCCGTTTGCAACTTTTGACACCGCTGCTTTAGGTGGTCTGGTGTTAGGACAAACAATCTTAGCAAAAGCCTGCATCACAGCCGGTATCCCATTCGATAATAATCAGGCTCACAGTGCCTTATATGATACTGATCGTACCGCTGAATTATTCTGTGAAATGGTCAACCGTTGGAAACAACTTGGTGGCTGGCCATTAGCAACAACAGCAGAAAAAACTGGATAAATAGCTGAACGGCTAGATTAATATAATCAAACCTAAACAATAATCCCCCCATATATCAACATGTGGGGGGATAGCATAATCATCTATACCCGTTATCTTTCAAGTTGCCTCTTTGTTGGCTGCACTCACTCACCCCGGTCACATAGTTATCTATGCTCCCGGAGATTCACTCCCTTGCCGTCGCGATCCATCTTGAAATCCATAGGGTATATAAATAATTAAAAAATTACTCTTTCGCGTTTTCGTCCTGAGAACGATATTTATCAGCAGTTTCTTTGATTAATGTTTGTAACTCACCACGCTGATACATTTCAATGATAATATCGCATCCACCTATCAACTCACCTTCCACCCAAAGCTGAGGAAAAGTTGGCCAATTAGCATATTTTGGCAATTCTGCACGAATATCTGGATTTTGCAAAATATCTACGTAAGCAAAACGTTCACCACACGCAGATAAAGCCTGAACCGCCTGCGCGGAAAAGCCACAATTTGGCAATTTAGGAGAACCTTTCATATACAATAAAATCGGGTTTTCTTTAATTTGGCGCTCAATCTTCTCTATAGTCGTCGTCATTTTTATTTCCTTTAAACCAACAGTCTGTTGATAACCAACATCGTCACAATATTGCGGAGAATACCATTTTCTCTCACTAATATGTATCCTGATCTCTTCGTATCCTGACACAGATGACATCATTTTCACGGTTATTTATTGTAGAGGTTGTTAAGATGACAGACACAACGGCGGCAGAAAAACAAAGAGCAGATAAAGAGACTATCTGCCCAATTTCCTTTCAACGTAAAACCCAATTTTTAAATCATCTAACCCGTTCAAAACATCAGGCAAAGATCAAGCAAAGAGCGGCAAAAATGGCAATCATCACCAACGTGCTGACAGCAGTAAATAAACCAAGCTTCAAATCGGTATTCATAGAGCCTCCTCAGAATAAAAAGTTTATAACGACAAAAACCAGTCTATTGAGATGGTTAATTGCACTTACATAAGGAAAAGTATAAATAGCGATTACCACACATTTTATAACACTGATTATTGCTTCCAGTTTTGAGCCAGATCAGACAAAATCCAGGATTTATCGCTAACTTATTGCCAGTCCTTCGATGTAAAGGGCTAGAAAGCGATTAACAAAGCGTTTTAAATTTAGACCAAAAGGTCAGGAGTCTTTCACCTCATGGCAACGATCAAAGATGTGGCTAAGCACGCTGGCGTCTCAACCACCACCGTATCCCATGTTATTAATAAAACCCGCTTCGTCGCTGAAGATACTAAAGCTGCTGTTTGGACTGCTATTAAAGCACTGAATTATTCACCCAGTGCCGTTGCCCGCAGTCTGAAAGTTAACCACACAAAATCGATCGGATTACTGGCAACGTCCAGTGAAGCCCCCTATTTTGCTGAAGTCATTGAGGCTGTTGAAAACAGTTGTTATAGCAAAGGCTATACGCTGATTTTATGTAACTCACACAATAACATTGATAAACAGAAAGCCTATCTAGCCATGCTGGCACAAAAACGTGTGGATGGACTGCTAATTATGTGTTCAGAATACCCGGAACAGTTGTTGGGAATGTTGGAAGATTATCGCAATATTCCAATGGTCGTCATGGATTGGGGACAGGCCAGAAGCGATTTCACCGATACTATTATCGATAATGCATTCCACGGCGGTTATCTAGCTGGTCGTTATCTTATCGAACGTGGTCATCGTGATATTGGTGCGATCCCCGGCCCTCTGGCACGAAATACCGGCGGTGGCCGTCATCAAGGATTCTTAAAGGCGTTAAAAGAGGCCAACATTCCGATCAGAGAAGAATGGGTTATTCAGGGGGATTTTGAACCAGAATCGGGCTATAAAGCCATGCATCAAATCTTGAATCAAAAACAGCGCCCGACTGCGGTTTTCTGCGGCGGAGATGTTATGGCTATGGGGGCGATTTGTGCTGCTGATGAATTAGGATTACGCGTCCCACAGGATATTTCTGTCATCGGTTATGACAATATACGCAACGCTCGTTATTTCTCTCCGGCATTGACCACCATTCATCAGCCAAAAGAACGACTGGGGCAGATGGCCTTTTCCATGTTGCTGGACAGAATAATCAATAAACGTGAAGATGCACAAACTATTGAAGTACATCCACGCTTGGTTGAGCGACGTTCTGTCGTGGATGGTCCATTTATCGACTATCGTCGTTAATTCGTTTTATTCATCTTGAAGCCATTCAGCATTAAGAGTTTCACTATCGCCAAGATAGTCAAGCAGCCAACTTAATGCTGGAGAATGGCTGTTTTGAACCCATGCCAAACAACATGGACTGTCTGGTAAAGGCTGTTCTAATTCCAGCACGGTTAGTTTATTCTGTCGAATAAGCGGCATTGCCCTATGCTTAGGCACCATTCCTACACATAACCCTTCGTTTAGACAAGACAGACCGGACTCCCAATCAGGAACCACCAACCGGCGCTGATTATCCAGATTCCAGGTGTCACGCTTCGGTAAATTACGGGATGTATCTTCAAGGCACAAACTTGGATAAGGCCGCATTTGATCATCAGATAACGGACCCGGCAACTGGGTCAGCGCATGGTCAGCGCTAACCACACATAACCAGGGCATAAACCCCATATCTCGGAAACTATACCTTTCCCCGACTGGAGCCGCCCGGGTTGCACCAATTGCAACATCAACTCGACTATTCACCAGCGCATCCCACACACCATTAAACACTTCCTGATGAATAAAAAGTTCTATATCAGGAAAATGGTGGTAGAAATCAAGAATAAGCTGGCGACTACGTTCTGGTTTGACAACGAGATCAATAGCAATACTAAATTGCCCTCTCCAGCCGTTTGCAACTTGTTGACACTGGTGACGAGTATCAATCATTTTTTTGATAACAGAGCGAGCTTCTTTGATAAAAATAGCGCCTGCCTCAGTTAATTCTACATCCCGATGACGACGCTCAAACAACGAAACAGCAAGCCACTCTTCCAGTTGTCTTACGGTATAACTGATCGCAGAAGGGACACGGTGAAGCTCTGATGCAGCGGCACTAAAGCTGCCTGTTCTGGCAACCGCATCCACAACTTCAAGTGAATATTCTGACCACATAATTTTACCTTTCAATTTTTTTCACAACACTATGCAAATATTACCATTTCACAAGTAAAAATCACGACGTATAGAATATGTGTCAATATCGTTATCTACCTTACCCTATGGATTTCAAGATGGATCGCGACGGCAAGGGAGTGAATCCCCGGGAGCATAGATAACGATGTGACCGGGGTGAGCGAGTGCAGCCAACAAAGAGGCAACTTGAAAGATGACGGGTATATCACTGCAAATTATTTCAATCATGACATCCAAAGAGAGTAATCAAATGAAAAACTCAAGTCAGTTCATGTTCTACCTTGCAGGCTTGAGTATGCTAGGTTATCTGGCTATTGATATGTATCTGCCAGCATTCGGTGCCATGCAACAAGAATTAGGTACATCGGCAAACGCAATTAGTGCCAGCCTGAGTATCTTTCTTGCAGGTTTCGCCTTTGCGCAACTTTTGTGGGGACCTCTTTCAGATCGCTTTGGCAGAAAGCCGATTATCATCACCGGGCTATCCCTGTTTTCTATTGGCTGTCTGGGGATGATGTGGGTAACAGACGCCACCCAACTTTTAGTTTTGCGTTTTATTCAAGCCATAGGTGTTTGTTCAGCCGCCGTCTCATGGCAAGCATTAGTTATTGATCGTTACGATTCCAATCGTACCAAACGTGTTTTTGCCACGATTATGCCCCTGGTTGCGCTCTCCCCTGCCCTAGCGCCTTTAATGGGAGCATGGCTGTTACAACATGGCGGCTGGCGCATAATTTTCCTAGTCTTACTGACAATTACATTATTACTGTTGTTTTTTACTCTGTTCTTGCAAGAAAATCGCAAAAACCGTGAAACTCAAGCGCAAACAAATAATGTCTCTTTCCTTACGCTATTAAAATCACCGCTATTTAGTGGCAATGTTCTGATATTTGCATCATGCAGCGCCGGCTTTTTTGCCTGGTTAACAGGCTCACCTTCGATTCTCGGTGAGATGGGATATACCCCAGATGACATCGGTCTGAGTTATATCCCTCAAACGCTGGCCTTTATCGTTGGAGGTTATGGATGCCGCAGTATTTTAGCCAAAATAAAAAGTGATATTATTTTCCCTTATCTGTTAATTGGCTATGCTGTCAGTATGATTGTGCTCTATTTAATGGCAAAATTTAGCGAGCCAACGCTATTCACCATTTTGGTACCTTTTTGCTTTATGGCTGCGATGAATGGTGCGTTATACCCAATTGCAGTAGCAAACGCTTTATCCGCTTATCCACAAGACAGTGGGAAAGCTACTGCATTACAAAACACGCTTCAATTAGGGCTCTGTTTTATTGCCAGCCTGATTGTATCAGCATTTATCAGCAATCCTCTCATATCCACAACCACTGTCATGGTTTCTACCGTTGTTCCAATGACATTAGGATATTTTATGCAGTGGAAAAAAAACGCTGATCGCCACACTCACATAATTGAACAAAATTCTTGATATTAATCAAATTGCTATCTCAATAAAGGCTGCCAATTACTAATTAATCGCAGCCTTTATTTATTAATTGATAAAACAATTTTACGCTTTTATACTCAATATGTTCCCTATTATAAATAACCTGGAATTTGAGGTTTTCAGGAGCAATGACTGCCCTCATTAAACTTATGGATTAGTCATCTTTAAGGTTTTTTACTTTGATTCTTTGTTATTTTTTGCATTTTGCGTCTTAGCATCCTGCTTTGCTAGCTAAAACGAGCTCCTCAATATTCCATCACCCTAACGTTGGAGAGTATATGAGTTCATCCTGTATTGAAAACCCGAAAACAGCCATTAACTCCTGGCAGAGAATTACCAATGAGATGCTAGAAGAAGCAGGTATTCAAATTAATGGTCACAATCCTTATGATATCCAGATAAAAAACCCTAATTTCTATAAAAGAGTTTTACAACAAGGTTCGATGGGATTAGGTGAAAGTTATATGGATGGCTGGTGGGATTGTGAGCGGTTGGATATTTTCTTTTATCGCGTTTTACGCGCTGGATTAGAAAATAAAATGCCTAATAATTTCAAAGATACGCTGAGAATCGCAATAACCCGCTTACGTAATCTGCAAACGCCAAAACGGTCATGGATTGTCGGTCATCAACATTATGATTTAGGAAATGATCTTTTTACCCGTATGCTTGACCCTTATATGCAATATTCCTGCGGATACTGGAAACAAGCTGAAACACTGGAACAAGCTCAGCTTGATAAGTTGAAACTCATCTGCGAGAAATTAGCACTCTCTCCAGGTATGACTCTGCTGGATATTGGCTGTGGTTGGGGTGGGCTATCGGCTTATGCTGCTAAAAATTATGGTGTTTCCGTAACAGGTATCACTGTTTCAGCCGAACAACAGAAATATGCACAGAATCAATGTACCAATCTGGATGTAAAGATCATTTTGAAAGACTATCGGGATTTACATGAACAGTTCGACAAAATTGTTTCTGTCGGTATGTTTGAACATGTTGGACCTAAAAATTATGCAACTTACTTCGACGTTGTTCAAAGAAACCTAAAACCTGATGGCTTATTCCTGCTACATACTATTGGTTCCAACAAAGCTAAAGTCAGTGCTGACCCGTGGATCAGCAAATATATTTTTCCTAATGGCTGCCTGCCTTCTATTGAGCAAATAGCCCACACCAGCAAAAGCCGTTTTGTTATGGAAGATTGGCATAACTTTGGCGCAGATTATGACCGCACATTGATGGCCTGGCATGAAAGATTTATTGCCTGCTGGCCTGAAATAGAAAATAACTATAGTCCAACATTTAAACGCATGTTTAGCTATTATCTAAATGCCTGTGCAGGTGCATTTCGTGCTCGCGATATCCAATTGTGGCAAATCATATTCAGTCTAAAAGGTATTGAAGGCGGGTTACGAGTAGCCCGATAATTAACCAAAAGCTACAGGTTTCCACTGTAGCTTTTAGTCAATACAGCATATCCATTTCTAACTCTAAATAATAAAAGGAAAATTTCTATTGCCATTTCAATATGACAAAACCATTTAACTACACTTAGAATAGGTGGTCTTTAATAAAAGACAGATCTATTTATCACTAACGGAAATCATTCACATAACCATTATCAAAGAAGACTGTTTGATCAAATGCTATTTTTCCACCAGAAAATATCAAATCTAAATGATGACTCCCTTTTACACCACCACCCAAACCAAGATGTAAACCAGGATGTCGTTCTTCAAAACCAGCATTTCTGCCATAAAGCGCTTTCACCCCCATATTAGTCCCAATACCAAACTCTTCAACAATTCGGTTTCCGTGATTATGGTTTAGGTATAAATTAAAATCCTGACTAAATTCATCATTTTCACAATCAAACCCAATAATTTCACCCTCTTTTATATTTATAGTCATCATATCATTGACAACCCCATACTTTATGGCAAAGGGTGCCGTACTCAAAAAAGTGCCACTAAAGCTGACACTACCGTTAAGGCTCTTTATATGGCTTGCTATTTCCCCAGGAATAACATCAATATTTCCACTACCATCAATGGAAGTCCACTTATGGCCTTTTTCTAAATAACCTACAATCGAGTTCCCTTTATTAACAGATTTCTTCCATGATTCAGTAATAAAGCTTCTTATTTTGGTTAGATATTCTGGCCCTTGTGGAGAGGCATTCTTTAATGTTGATGATGCGTAAAGAAAAATAAACAAATCACAATCAGATATTTTTTGTTTTATATCGTCCGGTGATGTTTTTTCTAAAAAAGCAAAATCAGACTTTACATCGAAACGCTTCTTATGCACATGCATCTTTTGCGCAATATCGCTATGCTCAGTATCAGATCCGATAAATATTTTTATACATTCATCATTTCTTACTTTATCCGAAATTGCGGGATGGTGTGATAAACAACCATACATATTTTCAAGACTTTTATCCATGAGGATAATCCTGTTTATTTCTAAGTAAGGGGCGACTCCCCTTACTTATATATTATATCCGTTATCTTTCAAGTTGCCTCTTTGTTGGCTGCACTCACCTGCCGTCGCGATGCATCTTGAAATCCATAGGGTATATTATTTATAAAGAACCTTAATTATAAAAAACCGTTAAGGCCAAAGTGCGGTACCAAAAGGTACAACAGCTTGTGCATTCATCATTTCAACAGCATCATCGTGTGTAGGTTCTTCAAGCCATTCATCTAACTCAATCGGGTTTTCCATAAAAAAGTAGCCTCTAAAAATATCATCACGGGGATTAACCTGCACTTTACGAGAAAGAGCATTAACACAATAATAACAATATTAATTATGTTAGTTAACATTATATACAAAACACTGCAACGCAAATCACAAAAAGGAGCATTGATGAGTTCAATACTCCCTTTTAGCACACGGTTAATTCTGTTCGAAAGCGACAATCGGAGTCCGCCTATCGCTCCTCATTTATTGCGCATTCTTCCATGAATGTCTCCGGTTGCTGAGAGACAACCTGTTCCCGCTCTTTCTGAGCAAGAACACGCTCCACAGTATCAACAATCGCTTGAGTTTGTGAGTCAATCTCAATATTAACCCTCTGACCAAGACGTTTCTTACCTAATGTCGTACGTTCCAGTGTTTCAGGAATAAGGTGAACGCAAAAACGATTATTAACCACATCGCCAATTGTCAGGCTAATTCCGTCGATGCCGATAAATCCTTTATGCAAGATATATTTCATTAATTGCTTATCATGGATACGGAACCAGATTTGATGATTATTTTCTGAAGTGAAAATTTTAGCTATCTCAGCAACCGTGATGATATGACCGGACATCAAATGTCCACCAATTTCATCCCCAAATTTAGCTGCCCGCTCCAGGTTCACATAATCCCCTGGCTGTAAATCACCAAGATTAGTCAGACGTAGAGTCTCTTTCATCAAGTCGAAACTAATCTCATCGCCTTCTATTTTGGTTACCGTCAGACAACAACCGTTATTGGCAACTGACGCCCCTGTTTCAATACCTGGCAATAATTCAGCCGGGAATTTAACAACATGAGTCCGAAAATTACTTTTTTCATCAATAGCAACCAAGGGTGCTTTTCCCTGAACGATGCCCGTAAACATAGAAGAACCTCTTAATGATTGTGTATAATTATTAATTAGTTTATACCCGTCATCTTTCAAGTTGCCTCTTTGTTGGCTGCGCTCGCTCACCCCGGTCACATCGTTATCTATGCTCCCGGGGATTCACTCCCTTGCCGCCGCGATGCATCTTGAAATCCATAGGGTATATATCAAGTTGTCATTGATCAATACAACCTGATCATTTGAATATAAACTCAGCATTATTATTGCAATATAGTATTAAATAGATACAATACTCCGGTTAGTAAGCGGTTGATTTTTCGAAAATCGTTTCTTATATACAGATGTCTTTCTTAATATTTTCCACTTTAATAAAAAAGGTGTAATGCGTGCAGAAGTATTTAAAAGAAGCGCGTAGTTTGCTCGCTCTTGGGATTCCCGTCATTATTGCTCAATTTTCACAAACTGCAATGGGGGTTGTGGACACCGTTATGGCGGGTAGCGTCAGTGCAACAGATATGTCCGCGGTTGCTGTTGGCACCTCGATCTGGCTGCCCGTTATCTTATTTGGTTACGGCTTACTATTAGCTTTACCACCCATTATTGCGCAAATGAACGGTTCTGGTCGCAGGAATCTCATTGCTAACCAAACTCAGCAAGGATTCTGGCTGGCGATTTTTCTCTCCATTATCATTATTGCTATTCTATACAACAGCAAGTTCCTGATTGACAGGCAACACAATATAGATCCACTTTTGGCAGAAAAAGCAGTGGGATTTATCCACGCAATAATGTGGGGTGCGCCGGGCTATCTGTTTTATCAGGTACTGCGTAATCAATGTGAAGGTTTATCAAAAACCAAACCAGGCATGGTAATTAGTTTTTTAGGATTATTGATTAATATTCCGATTAACTACATATTCATTTATGGTAAATTTGGCGCACCCGCTTTAGGTGGTGTCGGCTGTGGTGTTGCTACCGCCAGCGTTTACTGGGTCATGTTCCTATTAATGCGTTGGTATGTGAAACGTGCATCATCACAAAGGGATATCCGCCCTAAACATCGCTTCGCCGCACCAGAATGGCATATTTTGAAACGCATTTCAGCTCTCGGCTTGCCTATTGCGATGGCAGTATTTTTCGAAATTACGTTATTTGCCATAGTGGCATTACTGATCTCTCCTTTAGGCGTTACTGCTGTTGCAGGGCACCAAATTGCACAAAATTTTAGTTCATTAATGTTTATGTTCCCAATATCTTTGGCCGCAGCAACCACTATCCGCGTTGGCTATAATTTGGGGAAAAAATCTATCGAGAATGCCCGGATATCAGCCTATACCGGAATTATGGTTGGTTTGGTATTTGCTTGTTTAACCGCAACCTTTTCCATCCTTCTGCGAGAGCCGATCGCCTTGATGTATAACGACAATCCTGAAGTTATCACCATGGCATCACATCTGATGCTATTTGCCGCGCTTTACCAATTATCTGATGCCATACAAGTGGTAGGGGCTGGTGTTTTACGTGGATATAAAGATACGCGTTCTATCTTTTATATCACTTTTATCGCTTTCTGGATTCTGGGGCTACCAAGCGGTTATATCCTGGGATTAACCGACTATATTGTACCCGCTATGGGGCCACAAGGGTTCTGGATCGGCTTTATTATTGGCCTGACTGCATCAGCAGTAATGATATTCGCCCGTATTTCATGGACACAAAAACAACCAGATGAGGTAATTTTACAACATTCAACCCGCTAATTTACTTTACTATAAAGCCGGGGATGAATACTTAACTGGTGGAATAAACGACAAACCCACTGTGGCAGATGCAAATACGAACAGTTGAACAATAATTTGTATTATTCCCCTTGCCAGAAGGCTAACTCGCCGTTAATATTCGTCCCCGTTGTCACCAATGCAATTTAGATTGCGTCCGTAGCTCAGTTGGTTAGAGCACCACCTTGACATGGTGGGGGTCGGTGGTTCGAGTCCACTCGGACGCACCAATTGCGTAGTGACCACACCGGTTTACAGTGCGTCCGTAGCTCAGTTGGTTAGAGCACCACCTTGACATGGTGGGGGTCGGTGGTTCGAGTCCACTCGGACGCACCAAGTCTACAGATGGATCTTCCTGTTTTTATTATCTCTTCTCTTGGTTTTGCTTAATTTATTTCCCACGTCAAAATACACTGTTGTTTGTTTACAGACAGTTTGCGCAATGCGCGATAATTCTTCTCTGTTAAGATCTGCATCATTTTTCCAGTTTACCGTTATAATTAATTCATATACACCCAATGGATTTCAAGATGCATCGCGACGGCAAGGGAGCGAATCCCCGGGAGCATAGATAACTATGTGACTGGGGTGAGTGAGTGCAGCCAACAAAGAGGCAACTTGAAAGATGACGGGTATAATCATTTTTCGATTCATTTCACAGAAATAAGTCTCTATAATACGGCGCAATTTAGAGTTGAATGGTTTCAGCTTATTGATTTGCCGAACACGGAAAAGTTACAGATTATCGTATGTATACCCTATGGATTTCAAGATGCATCGCGACGGCAAGGGAGTGAATCCCCGGGAGCATAGGTAACTATGTGACCGGGGTGAACGAGTGCAGCCAACAAAGAGGCAACTTGAAAGATAACGGGTATATAAGCTCGCATGATTACATGTGCCTAACCTCACACGAAAAACACCGCATGTCTTCCCCGCCACTTGTCCTTAATGATGTTGCGCAACGTTCAACACCACATGGTATCTGCGCAAACCATAAAGTTGGCGATTCACTATTTTATCCAATTAAAACCTGTAGATAGATTGTCATGAAAAAAACTAAAATTGTTTGTACTATCGGACCAAAAACAGAATCCGAAGAAAAACTAGCCGAACTGTTGAATGCCGGCATGAATGTTATGCGCCTCAACTTTTCACACGGAGACTATGAAGAGCACGGCCAGCGTATTCAAAATATCCGTTCAGTGATGACTAAGATAGGTAAACAAGCCGCTATTTTGCTGGATACTAAAGGCCCTGAAATCCGAACTATGAAACTGGAAGGCGGTAACGATGTCTCTCTAACCGCAGGTCAGACCTTCACTTTTACTACTGACACTTCGGTTATCGGTAATAAAGACCGTGTTGCTGTCACTTACAGTGGTTTCCCCACGGATCTGGCTCCCGGTAATACCGTGCTAGTTGATGACGGCTTGATCGGCATGACAGTTAAAGAGGTCACTAAGTCAGAGGTCATTTGCCAAGTTTTGAATAACGGTGACTTGGGAGAAAATAAAGGTGTTAATCTGCCAGGTATTTCCATCAGCCTGCCTGCCCTGGCTGAAAAAGATAAGCAAGATTTGATCTTTGGTTGCCAACAAGGTGTTGATTTCGTCGCCGCTTCTTTTATCCGCAAACGCTCCGATGTTCTGCAAATCCGTGAACATCTGAAAGCGCACGGCGGTGAAAATATTCAAATCATCTCTAAGATTGAAAATCAGGAAGGTCTAAACAATTTTGATGAAATTCTGGAAGTTTCTGACGGGATCATGGTTGCTCGTGGTGATCTGGGTGTTGAAATTCCAGTTGAAGAAGTGATCTTCGCCCAGAAGAAGATGATTCAAAAATGTAATATCGCTCGCAAAGTTGTTATCACTGCAACTCAAATGCTCGATTCCATGATTAAAAACCCGCGCCCTACCCGTGCGGAAGCTGGTGACGTCGCTAACGCGATTTTGGACGGTACTGATGCGGTCATGCTTTCTGGTGAAAGTGCAAAAGGCAAATATCCAATAGAAGCAGTGACTATCATGGCAACGATTTGTGAACGTACAGACCGCGTTATGCCAAGCCGTATCGAAGCCGTCCATTGCCGTAACCTGCGCGTAACCGAAGCGGTGTGTCGTGGCGCTGTTGAAACAGCAGAAAAACTGGAAGCCCCTCTGATTGTGGTCGCAACCTATGGCGGTAAGTCTGCCAAATCCATTCGTAAGTACTTCCCTGGAGCCCCTATTTTGGCATTAACCACTAATGAAGTGACTGCCCGCCAATTACTACTTGTTAAGGGTGTTTTTACCCAAATTGTTAAAGAAATCGCCTCTACCGATGATTTCTACCGCATTGGTAAAGAAGCGGCGTTAGCAAGTGGCCTGGCGAAAAAAGGTGAAATCGTGGTTATGGTATCTGGCGCCCTAGTTCCAAGCGGCACAACCAATACATCGTCTGTTCACGTACTTTAATTTAATAGGTCGCTTTATTTCTGAAACACCGTAAATATAGCGGTGTTTCAGGATATTGAATATCTGGTTTTCTCCGCCAATATGCTGGAATACCCAATGACTTTCCCAATCATCATACTCACAGATTTATTTTCATTTTATGCTAGTTAATATTAATAATAATGCCATTCTCTGTTTTCTCGTGGTCAGAAAATGGCTTAACTCTCAACAATGATGATATTTTCCAGCACTATACCCTATGGATTTCAAGATGCATCGCGACGGCAAGGGAGTGAATCCCCGGGAGCATAGGTAACTATGTGACCGGGGTGAGCGAGTGCAGCCAACAAAGAGGCAACTTGAAAGATGACAGGTATACATCATTTGTGGAGAATTCTCTTTGCATATCATCAACATCTTTGCCTTGATCATGGCTCATCGAAAGCTTTACCGACTTCGCTTAAGTTCTGGAACTCACCTTTTGTTCCAGTCGTTTTCGCTTGAATCGAGCACAGGATATCTTGGCGACTAAAAATCGAAGCTTGCAAAAGTGCTGTTTGTTGCAACGATTCATAGACACCATGATCACGGCTATAAAGCATGGCCCGTTTAACCCCGTTAATAGCGGCTGGAGGCCGATCAGCAATACGCCGGGCAGTCGCGAGAGCGCCTTCGATGAGTGTTTCCGTAGAAGGGAACACCTTTACCACCAGCCCCAAATCATGAGCCTGAACCGCACTCAACGTATCCCCAGTCAGAGCAAGATAGCGAGCCACACCACCAGGGATCAAATGTTGCAAACGTTGAAGAATACCTAAGTCAGCCATCATACCAATATTGGTTTCTTCTATACGAAACTTCGCATTTTCAGCAGCAAAACAAAAATCGCACGCAGCAATTAAATCAAAACCTGCACCAAGGCAAGCGCCTTGTACTGCGGCAATAATGGGGAATCGGGCATGTTCCAATACGCTTATCGCCTCTTGCATTTGCAATAAGCTGAACTGCATCGATTCCCGCTCATTAGGATTAGTCGTATTAGCCTCTTTGCTAGAGGCAAAGATTTGCAAGTCAAGCCCACCACAAAATGTGTTTCCCTGTGCAGAAATCACCATTGCCCGCACTTTACCTGAACGACTGAGTTGCTCTATTGTTTCAGGAAATCGTTTCCAAAACCCAAGCGCCAAACTATTTGCCTTTTCAGGACGACTGAGTTGTAAATGGGCGACTCCGTTGTCAATGCTGATGTTAAAATATTCGTTAGATTGATCAGTTAACATAACAAACTCCTCTTACCAGTTTGAATTTGAGCCTAGGATTCAACCTGAACATTGTCAAGTTGTTCATCTACAATAAGATTCAGTTAACAAATTTGTTTTAGGAGAATCCCTAAATTATGTATAAAAAATGGCTGTATTAAAGAGATGTCCCGATGGTTCAATAGATGCAAGATGACCTGGATGTTGTATTTTTTATTTATAAGAATTTTTAACTAAAATTATTTCGAAGAATATCATTCCCTCACGGAATAGGCTTTTTTTGATTAAAATGTTACTCAACGGTTTTGTTTTTTTACATTCAGATGAAAATTATCCACTTGTTAAAGAGAAAAATTGAAATAATTGGTTTTCATGATAAAAATTTATTCTCTTTCTAAAAAACTTTGTGTAATACTTACATGGCTACTTGGAGATTAACTTAAATCTAGAGGGTATTATAATGAATCGTACTAAAATTGTACTGGGTGCAGTAGTTCTGGCTTCTACTCTGTTGGCTGGTTGTTCAAGCACTGCTAAAGTTGACCAACTGACTTCTGATATTCAGACTCTGAATGCAAAAGTTGATCAACTGAGCAATGACGTGAACGCAGTACGTACTGACATTCAAGCCGCTAAAGACGATGCAGCTCGTGCGAATCAGCGTCTGGATAATCAAGTTCGTTCCTACAAAAAATAATTTTTTGTAATTATGTACAAAAATGGCGCACAGTCCATCTGTGCGCCGTTTTTTATCATCGGATTCTGTTAGATAAATATTTGCAGGCTTCTTTGTCCGCAATGAAATATTAATTTTCCCGATAGATTGGCCCAGGTTGATATAACGGTGGTAATTTAAACGGTTCAGAGACATCTTTATTCACCGCTTGTTCTACACCTTTAACATCATCATCTTCCACCTGTACGATATTCTCTTCTCGCAACTCCTGTTGTGTTTCAGACTCTATGCCTTTACTTACCAGCACCGGCATACCAGAACGGCGTACCATCGCTTGTTCAACAATATTCTTATCTGTCTTGCTATTATCAATGAACTTGTTCAAATCAGCTGAGCGGACAATAGGTAATGTCTGTGGATCATCATCCTCTTTTTTAGACAATGGCTGATGTACTTCAATATAACGCTGACCATTTGGTTCTACAGAATACTTAACCGCTTCATTGATAATCTGTACTCGCGTTCCACGGGGCACTGTGTTGAACAACGTTTCAATATCATCAGGACGTAAACGGATACAACCGGAACTCACCCGCATACCGATACCAAAATCAGCATTCGTGCCGTGGATCAAGTATTCTCCTCGCCCGGCAGCTAAGCGCAACGCAAATGCGCCCATTGGGTTTTCCGGACCAGCAGGAACAACCGCAGGTAAGATAACCCCCTGTTCAGCATAATGTTTACGGATATTCTTAGTCGGCGTCCAAGTTGGATCTTTAATTAGCTGACTAACAGATGTTGTCATCACTGGCGTATTACGACCGAGTTGCCCAATACCAATGGGATAAACGATGACTTTGTTTTTTCCTTTAGGAAAATAGTAGAGTCTGAGCTCTGCAAGGTTAATCACCATCCCCTGCCTCGGTGTATCAGGCAACAACATTTGTGATGGAATAATCAGTTCAGACCCCTGAGCCGGCAAATAAGGGTCGGTACCTGGATTAGCTTCCAGCATTGCCAGTAAACCAATTTCATATTCGGCAGCAATGGCCTCTAAAGAACGTCCATCATCGGGTACAACCAATGTCGTATTTTCGCCAATTAAACGACTATTGGCCGCTGGCAAAGTATATTCTGTGGCACTGACTGTGTTAGTTAGCCCACTGAACAATAACACGCCAATAAACGTTAAAACTCGTTTCATGCTTGCTTCCTGGAATGACTTCTGAATGTTATCGAATAAATTTATACCCGTTATCTTTCAAATTGCCTCTTTGTTGGCTGCACTCGCTCACCCCGGTCACATAGTTACCTATGCTCCCGGGGATTTGCTCCCTTGCCGTCGCGATGCATCTTGAAATCCATAGGGTATAGGTGTAAAAGGTTGAAGCCTTATTGGCCGTACATATTATCAGTAGCGGAAGAAACGCGTAAGACTAGCATTTAAACCATTTTACTTGCCCTATTTCGGATGGCACGTATCATCGCATGCAGCCCCTGCGTGCGTGAAGGTGTCAAATGTTGCTCCAAAGACAATTTCCCAAAATATTCAGTCACATCCAAATCCAGAATCTCCTGGGTTGTTTTACCTTGAAACAGGATAAAGACAATCGCAACCAATCCTTTAACAATAGCGGCATCACTGTCACCAATAAATTCCACTTTGTTTTGGTGATTCATTCTCAACAGTATCCACACCTGGCTCTGGCAACCTGCAATTAAGTTCTCAGGTTGGCGTTGTTCGTCAGTAAGAGGAGGCAACTTCGCCCCCAGTTCAATCATATAGAGATATCTTTCTTCCCAATTCTGGCAACGGGAAAAATTACGTAACAACTTATTTGTGTCGGGCAAACTTGCCATGACTTTTTCCTTATCACTCTTTTGATCTATAACTAGCTCAACCCAATAACTGTTCTATTCTCTGCAATGCAACAACAAGTGCATCAATATCTTCTTGCGTAGTATAAATCGCCAATGAGGCTCTACACATGCTGGAAACGTGATAATGTTCCATCAAAGGAAGGGCACAATGATGCCCGGTACGGATCGCTATTCCATATTGATCAAGGAAACTTCCCACATCATAAGCATGATGTCGGCCAAGGTTGAAAGCAATAACCCCCTGACGTTGCTCAGGACCATACAATTTCAGGGTTCTGACCTCTTTCAGCCGTGCCATTGCATAATCCATCAATACCTGTTCATGCCGCTGAATTTCATCCAGCCCAAGTGAAGTGACATAATCGACAGCAGCACCAAGCCCAATAATTCCCGCAATATTTGGGGTTCCCGCCTCAAATCGCCACGGTGGTTCCGCATAGGTTATCCCCTTTTGCAGGCTGACCTGTTTTATCATTGCGCCCCCCCCTTCCCAAGGTGGCATAGCATCTAGCAGGGATTTACGCCCATAAAGCACACCAATGCCTGTTGGGCCATATAATTTGTGACTAGAAAAAACATAGAAATCGCAGTCCAGATCCTGCACATCAACTTGCTTATGCATAATGGCCTGAGCACCATCGACTAGAATATGTAACCAACTCCCCTGCTCATTAGCTAGTTTTCTTGCCTGTTTTATGATTTGACGTACAGGATTCACTGTACCAAGCACATTAGAGAGGTGAGTAAAAGAGAGTAATTTAGTCCGTGAATCAATCAAAGAAGCTAAGACGACTTGATCCAACTCGCCATTCTCATTCAGTGGCCATACTCTAATTTCAAACCCAATCTGTTCTGCCAGCATATACCACGGAACAATATTGGCGTGATGTTCCATTTCAGTAATAACAATATTATCGCCATTATTGATAAACTTGCGACCATAACTGTTAGCAATCAGGTTAATTCCTTCTGTCGTACCTTTAACGAAGACAATCTCTTCATTACTTTGAGCATGAATAAATTGCGCCATCTGGTCGCGCACATTTTCAACCATCCGAGTAGCCGCAGAGCTCAGGGTATGAATTCCCCGGTGAACTGCCGCATACTGGTGCAAACAAAATTCACTTTCTCGTTCAATAACCGAAACCGGCTTCTGAGTGCTGGCAGCACTATCAAGATAAACCAATGGATGCCCATTAACCTGTTGAGTTAACACCGGGAAATCTTGCCGCACCTTTTTTACAGAAAAAGTCATCTTTCCACTCTCGCTAAACGGTGCTTAATGTGTTTCATAACAACGGCCTTCAGGGATTCATCTTCAATAGATTCAGTTAGCTCAGCAGCAAAAGCAAATACCATCATATGCTCTGCATCACGTCGTTCGATGCCGCGTGATTGCAGATAAAACAGTTGTTCTTCATCTATCCGGCCAACGGTCGCACCATGACTGCATTTCACATCATCAGCGTAAATTTCCAGTTGAGGTTTGGTATCTACTTCGGCCTGTTTACCTAACAACAAATTGTTATTGGCCATTTTTCCATCAGTTTTCAATGCGTAAGGCGCCACTTTAATCATGCCGTTAAATACCGCTTTGCTCTGATCCATCACAATGGTTTTATGCAACTGACGGCTTTCACAATGCCCCTTATTATGTTCCAAATAAGTACGAGTATCGGCGACCTCTTTTCCCTGCGGCAACATTAAGCTGTTCAACGACAGATTGGCCCCTTCGCCATTCAACTTAACACTGGTATTGTGTCGGCCAAGCCCAGAACCTAATAAAAAGCTGGTGCTTTTTACTTGAGCATCACGACCAATCACAATATCGTTATGGGCAAAGTGATAACTTGCACTGTTCTCAACCCCCAGTTTTATATGGGCGAAATGGGCATTATCCCCCACTTCCGCAGTTAATCGGCTTCCTGTCATATGAGGTTGCTGTTCATCAATACTGACGAAGTGTTCAATCACGCTGGCACTCGCATTCGTGCCTACGGCAATGTGGTAGCGGTAATGACTACTATTCAATGCCTCACTACAGTGACCACTGGTGATATTCAGCAGGTACAGCGGCTTTTCTGCCACTTGCCCTGCCTTTAACGTAATAACCAAAGGTTGTTGAGCCAAACTCTCTGTCAAATGCAGAAAAATCTCACCCTGTATCGGCGCCAGAAGTCCACTTTTGTTGTCCAGTAAATTTAGTTGATATGGACCAAAATCGTAGGAACTCAGTAAAGGTGAAAAACAACCATCCACCATAACGACACGCCAACAATCCATTGGAATCGCCAGTTGTTCGCATTGTGCTACTGTCAATTCCCAAGTTTTGCTGCTGTATTGCTGATTTAACAATTTATCCAACGGCGTATAACGCCAATCTTCATGTCTGAATTGGGGAAAACCGGTTTTAATGGCTTTCTGCCAATGCAAACTGGCATGAGATGAATCCTCACCATGACGGTTGTGGTACAAATCAGCAAAACGTGCTAATGCTTGCTGGTTACGTTCTGCAACCTGCCGCACCTTTTCAGCTTTTTCACTGTTGGTCAATAAGCCAGCCATAACCTTGCTCCTCCAACTTTTTCGCCAGACTGAAATCACCGGATTCAATAATTCGTCCCTGATAAAGCACATGCACAAAATCAGGTTTCACATAATCCAAAATACGTTGGTAATGGGTCACAATAATGAATGAGCGGTTTGGATCACGTAACGAGTTCACGCCATTAGCCACAATTTTCAATGCATCAATATCCAGCCCTGAATCTGTCTCATCCAAAATACAAAGTGTCGGCTCCAGCGCGGCCATTTGCAGAATATCGTTACGTTTTTTCTCACCACCGGAAAAGCCGACATTGACTGAACGTGTCAGCAAATCCGGCGGCATATCCAACAATTCAATTTTTTCTTCGATAAAATCGGCAAAATCAAAGCGATCCAGCGGCTCCTGATAGCGATATTGGCGAACAGCGTTCACTGCGGTTTGCAGGAAAAATTGATTACTGACACCCGGAATTTCTATCGGATATTGAAACGCCAGGAAAATCCCCTCGCCAGCTCGCTCTTCTGGCTCAAATCCAAGTAAGTCTTTGCCTTTAAAGGTGATTTCACCATCATCGATTTCATACTCTTCACGGCCAGCTAACGTTGCTGATAATGTACTTTTACCGGAACCATTCGGCCCCATGATGGCATGAATTTCACCCGGTTTAACTTCAAGATTTAATCCTTTTAAGATTTCATTACCTTCAACACTGACTCGTAAGTTTTTAATACTTAACATATTACATGCCTTCGAACGACTTAACGTTCTGTCATAAAAAAGGGAAACCGAGAAAATTCATCCGACGCTGTGTTCAAGGCTGATCGCCAGCAATTTTTGTGCTTCAACAGCAAATTCCAGGGGAAGTTCAGAGAACACATCCTTACAGAATCCATTAACAATCATGGAAATCGCATCATCTTCACTGATGCCACGTTGCAAGCAATAGAACAATTGATCTTCACCAATGCGGGAGGTTGTCGCTTCATGCTCCAGTTGCGCCGTATTGTTCTGTACTTCTACATAAGGGAATGTATGTGCGCCACATTCAGTACCAATCAACATGGAGTCACATTGGGTATAGTTACGAGCGTTTTCTGCTCCCGGTAATATTTTAACCAGCCCACGATAACTGTTCTGACTACGACCGGCAGAAATGCCCTTTGAAATGATTGTCGATTTAGTGTTACGGCCGATGTGGATCATCTTGGTGCCGGTATCGGCCTGTTGAGTGCCGTTAGTCAGCGCAACGGAGAAAAACTCGCCAATCGAATTATCCCCTTTCAAGATCACGCTGGGATATTTCCAAGTAATTGCGGAACCTGTTTCCGATTGAGTCCAAGACATTTTGGCATTTTCGCCTTCACATAATGCTCTTTTAGTGACAAAGTTGAGAATTCCCCCAGCACTGTCACCACCTGAGAACCAGTTTTGTACCGTGGAATATTTCACTTCGGCATCTTTATGGATAATCACTTCGACAACAGCAGCATGAAGTTGATAACTATCACGCACCGGTGCAGAGCATCCTTCTATATAGCTGACATAACTGCCTTCATCAGCAATCAGGATAGTGCGCTCAAATTGGCCCGTTTTCGCAGCGTTGATACGGAAATAGGTGGACAGTTCCATTGGGCATCGAACGCCTTTTGGCACATAAACAAAAGTACCATCAGAAGCCACTGCGGCATTCAGCGCGGCAAAAAAGTTATCGTGGCTTGCAACTACACTGCCGAGGTATTTACGGACCAATCCGGGATATTCCTGTATCGCTTCACTAAATGAGCAGAAAATAATCCCTTCTTTCGCTAACTTATCCCGATAAGTCGTTGAAACAGAAACGGAGTCAAAAATAGCATCTACCGCAACAGCTTCACCTTCCCGTACAGGAACACCCAACTTATCAAATGCTTCTTCAATTTCCGCGGTTAAATAGCTATTAGTTTGCTCCGCCCCTGTTCCTTGAACAGCACCAGATTGTGAATTGCAACTATCACCACAAGCACCGCATGAAGGTGCTGAATAGTAACTGTAGTCCTGGTAATCAAGATTAGGATAATTGGCTTTCAACCAATGAGGCTCTTCCATTCCTAGCCAATGGCGATAAGCCTCCAGCCGAAATTCAAGCATCCATTCGGGCTCATTGCGTTTTGCGGAAATGGCCCGCACAACATCTTCACTCAAACCTTTAGCTAACTCATCCGTCGTTACCTGAGTAAAGAAGCCTTCTTTATAACGATGATCGCTGAGCCAAGTCTGCACATCATCACTGATTTCTACATTGCTCTGAGACATATATTGGTACACTTATATACCAAAGCTTTCACCACACCCACAGGCATGTTGTGCTTTTGGATTATTGAATTTAAATATCTGATTTAAACCTTCACGAACAAAATCCACTTCAGTACCATCAATAAATGGCATTGCTTTCAGAGGAACATATAGACATGCACCTTCATTTTCATACCTTAGATCATCAGGTGCCGGATCGTTAACCATCTCAAACACATAGCCAAAGCCGGCACATCCTGACTGCTTAACCCCCAGATATAATCCCTTACTTTGTGGGTTTTGCTGCATCAATTTTAAGATCTGCGCTGCGGCTCTCGCGGTAATGGTGATTCCCTGCCATGCGGTTTCATTCAGAGAAAAGGTTTCAACACTGTTTGTCATAGTTGACCTCATATTTGTTCTATAGCCATTTTTGCCGCCGTTATCGGAGAGTTCTCCTCCCGTATAATGGTAATGATAACCTTTATCACTTCAACCATTTGTTTTAAGAGGATATACCTTAATCAGCCCAAACTTTATACAAATACGATGATTTATGTTCATTCCACATGAAGGTATATCTTTAATTTGCTGTTTTATCTATAAATTATTAGTTTGATCAATTGTGCTATTTTTTACTTATTGGCGTAAGACAAAAGCACACAAAGTTCATCAAAAATACCATTTGATGTGAACTTTCAGATATACGGGAGAGTAGTTCCTTTCCTAGTATGAAAATAGCAGCCAGCCAGATAAAATTGACATAGTTAACCGGAGATACAAAATAGAGATTATCATTATCATCATAATATATACAAATAGAATTTCTATTTAATCTATGCAATTAATCAAACGCATTAAGAAACAATTTTATCTATATACTCCATCATCAACATTTCTTACTTTTTTATTAATAGCTTTACTAGCTGGCTAATTTAATTCGAAGGTATTACGTGACTATAATAAATATTTTCAAGATATTGCATCCCATGCGAATAAACGTATACTGCCTTCCGGGTGCTTGAGACTTTCTGTCTTGAGCATTATGTTCTAAGCAAGAATTATGTTCCAGGCAGAAAGAAAAAAGCCCCATCCGACTATAAATCGAAATGAGGCTATTCCTATGCATAAGCAACATAAGGCTAGCCTCTTACCTGACAAAAAGCAAGGAGAGAAGGCTATGAAGCCGCAAAAAATCGCAATATTTAGTTTGATCATTATTTGTGTGACATTACTCATATTCACGTGGATAACAAGGGGTTCAATCTGTAAACTCCATATCAAACGAGGTAATACAGAGGTTGCGGCAATTATGGCTTACGAATCCAGCAACAGGTAAAGCAACCCTAGGCGGGAGGTTTTTACTCCCGCCCTTTTAGATGTTGTTATGGCTTGGTTCTCAGGCACCCTTCATATTTAAGTGGAATTAAGCATAAATTAAAACCGCTAAAATTTTAGCATTAATTAATATATACTGGCCTTTACAGATTTGAATAAAAATTTATAATTAGATCTTTCCCTATTCCAATGTTAATTATTTTAAGATAATTCACCATTTCTATTAAATTCATTTGTCGTAGAAAATAACCTTTGCACTTAAATAGTAGGTTATTTATCCATACAATAACCTACTTTCACTTTTGTTTTATATTTTATCCAGGCAAAACTGATGTGGTTAACCGAGAGGTACAGCACAAATGTTGCCGCTCATCAAAAATATCAATTCGCCACACCTGGTGATTGCGGCCAATATGAATAGGTTTACATACGCCTTTCACTTCACCACTACGAACCGAGCGAATATGATTAGCATTGATTTCCAGCCCAACAACTTTTTTCTCACCTTCGGAACAGAGATACCCAGCTAAAGAACCGAGTGATTCTGCCAGCACAACAGATGCCCCGCCATGCAATAAACCAAATGGCTGACGCGTGCGATAATCAACCGGCATTGTGCCTTCAATATAGTCATCACCGATATGCGTGATTTTTATGCCCAGATGGCCCATCATACATTGGCTATTTACTTGATTCAGGCTATCCAGTCCAATATCACGTTTCCAAATCATGGGATTATCTCCAATAAAGCTTGCAACGGATGCTTAAGTACTTGCCCTTCTATCCGCTTAACCTGACTGCGGCAGGAATAACCAGAGCTTAGACAACGCTCCAATGGTAATTTCTGCAAGGCAGGTTGCCAGGATAACTTATAGATACCAATAGAGTGTTCTATGTTTTTGTTTTCATGACCATAGGTTCCGGCCATGCCACAGCAGCCTACACTGATATTATTCAGCTTGCTACCCAACCGATGGAAAATTTTTTCCCACTGTTGACTACTGCCCGGTAGCATAGTCACTTCGGTACAATGTCCAAATAGATACCATTTATCACCAGATCTTTCTTCATGGTCACTTTTCTCTGGTAAAGTATTAATCAACCATTCATGAACAAGCTGAACCTCAAACTTCCCTCGCTGTTCTCCCAGAATTTCTTTATATTCATCCCGGTAGCACAGTACCAGCGCTGGATCGACACCGACCATAGGAATACCCAACTCAGCAACCCGGTTCAGAAAATCTGACGTCTTTTTGGCCGTTTTAGCAAAACGAGATAAGAAGCCTTTGATATGTTGTGCTTTGCCGTTTGGAGAAAATGGCAGCAATACGGGTTTATATCCCAATTTTTCTACCAAATAGGCAAAATCAGCCACAACTTTTGCATCGTAATAACTCGTGAACGGGTCCTGAACGATCAACACGTGTTCGTCACGATGAGCCTGTTCCATTTTTTCAAGCTGTTCCAGTGTGGTCGAAAGTGCATAATGACCCGCCAGTTGTTGGTACAGCGTCGGGCTGGATAACAAGGGTAAATCCACCATGCCGATAGTCCGGCGGCTCAATTCTTGCATCCACGGTTGTTTCAGGAAGAAATTAAAGACCCGAGGGACCTTAGACATTAATGGCGTACTGCTTTCCGCACTCGCCACGATATGATCACGTAAAGGGCGAAAATAGCGGCCGTGATATAACTCAAGAAAACGTGCACGAAATGACGGAACATCAATTTTAATCGGGCACTGTGTTGAGCAAGCTTTGCATGCCAGACAACCAGACATTGCCTCTTTCACTTCGTGAGAAAAGTCATACTCCCCGCGCCATGCCTGCCAACTATTGTGGGTCTTCTCAATCAACCCACGCAAACTTGGTCGTTTTTGTTCTAATCCCTGTTTCAGTAACGTCGGATCCACACCCTGTTCAGCCAAAAGGCGCAGCCATTCACGCACCAGTGTTGCGCGTCCTTTCGGTGAATGAATACGTTGCTGACTCACTTTCATTGATGGACACATCGGGCTTTTTACATCGAAATTAAAACAGAGCCCATTCCCATTACACTCCATAGCACCGCGGAATGTATTCCTGACATTTACCGGAATTGTCCGGTCATACGTTCCTCGCTTAACAGCATCGACTTTCATCATCGGGGCATCAACCCCCATCGGCGGACAAATTTTACCCGGATTCAAGCGATTATCCGGGTCAAAGGCAGCCTTAACCCGGCGTAATTCTTCATACAAGATGCTACCGAAAAATGCCGGGCTGTACTCAGCACGAAATCCTTTACCATGCTCTCCCCACAGCAAACCACCATAACGTGTGGTGAGACTGACAATTTCATCAGAAATCTGTTTCATCAGTATCTCTTGCTGAGGATCGCACATATCCAGCGCCGGCCGAACATGCAGCACCCCCGCATCCACATGACCAAACATACCGTAATTAAGATGATGACTATCCAATAGCTGCCGGAATTCCACAATATAATCAGCGAGATACTGTGGCGGCACACACGTATCTTCTACAAAAGGAATAGGTTTCGCCGCACCTTTACTGTTACCCAACAAACCAACTGCTTTCTTGCGCATTGCATAAATACGCTCAATATCAGCTAACTCTCGGCAAATTTGATAACCAATAATCCCAGCTTGATTGCCATCCATCAGTTCATCAAGGCGCTGACAAAGTGTTTCTACTTGCCGATCTATCAAAGGTTGATCATCTCCACTGAATTCAACAATATTCAACCCTTGCATATCTTTGTTAGGAATATCCGTTATTAATTCCTTAACTGAGTGCCAGACGATGTCCTCACGCGCCAAATTCAGCACCTTGGAATCCACGGTCTCAACCGATAACGCCTTTGCCTCCACCATAAAAGGAGCATTACGCAGTGCAGAATCAAATGAATCATATTTCACGTTCACCAATCGCCTAACTTTTGGCAGCGGAGTCATATCCAAAACCGCTTCGGTAATAAAAGCTAGCGTTCCTTCTGAACCAGTTAAGATACGACCTAAGTCAAATTTCCGCATATCGTCACTGAAAACATGGTGCAAATCATAACCGGTCAGAAAGCGATTAAGTTTGGGGAATTTTTCAACGATAAGTTCACGTTGTTCACGGCAACGATTAAGCACCGTATTATAAATGCGACCGGTAACAGAATCCTCTTGCGCAATCGATTCCGCCTGGACTATATCCATAGCGCGGGTGTCAAGTAATTCCCCCCCTAATAGCACTGCCCGTAGACTAAGAACATGATCAGAAGTTTTACCATAGACTAATGAACCCTGACCGGATGCATCAGTATTAATCATACCGCCCAATGTTGCACGGTTACTGGTTGAAAGCTCCGGTGAAAAGAAATAACCATATGGACGCAAATATTGATTCAATTGGTCTTTAATCACCCCCGCTTCAACTCTGACCCAACCTTGCTCCGGGTTAATCTCAAGAATGCGATTCATATAGCGGGACATATCCACCACAATGCCGTCATTAAGCGCCTGACCGTTTGTGCCTGTACCGCCACCGCGTGGAGTAAATGTCAAATTCTGATATTCTTTTTCACCTGCGACACGAGCCAGTAAAACCACATCGGCACTAGATCGAGGGAAAACGACAGCCTGTGGTAAGAGTTGATAGATACTGTTATCTGTCGCCATTGTCAGACGATCGGCATAACTACTGGCAACATCTCCGGTAAATCCTTGTTCCTTTAATGTATCCAAGAACTTCTGTGCGACCTCACTGACGTGCGGTGCTTGTGATATGCGTGGGATCATTATCGTTTTGACCCTTTTAGAATGAGTGTCCACATTGCTTCATTTATACTATCTTTGAATCAATGCCTTAATCAGCCGTAACCATTTACCACCGTTAACTGATTTGTCTGAGAAGGCAAGCGTTTACCTTATCATAATATTCACCTATTTTGAGTAACCTGTAGATAACATCCTATTTATACCCGTCATCTTTCAAGTTGCCTCTTTGTTGGCTGCACTCGCTCACCCCGGTCACATCGTTATCTATGCTCCCGGGGATTCGCTCCCTTGCCGCCGCGATGCATCTTGAAATCCATAGGGTATATTCATTATCTTTAGCACCTTAGCGCCACTAACTCCCTGAGAGAAATTAACTTATGGACAAATCTCAACCGCATTATGATTTACCAAAACTATTATTTACTTTAATTTTCCTGTCACTGTTAATTGTTACCAGCTTTTGGGTGATAAAGCCCTTTATCTTCGGTTTTGTCTGGGCCGGCATGGTTGTTATCGCCACCTGGCCATTATTAGAAAAACTACAGAGCAGTTTATGGGGTAAACGCTGGATTGCAGTCTCCATCATGACGCTACTGCTAATTCTATTATTTGTGATCCCTATCGCATTACTGGTCAGTAGTTTATTGGAAAACAGTGCGCCACTAATCCAGTGGGCTAAATCCCCCGCTCATTTTCAGATACCGACAATGACCTGGCTGAATAATATTCCTCTGGTTGGAGATAAACTATACAGCGGTTGGAACTCACTCATTACTGATGGTGGAAATGTTCTGATAGCTAAAGTCCAGCCTTATGTTGGAGAAGCCGCAACCTGGTTCTTTACTCAAGCAGCAAATGCCGGGCGTTTCGTATTCCATCTCGGTTTGATGGTGCTATTCAGCGTGCTCTTATATCTAAAAGGCGAGCAGGTGACGATGAGCATTCGCCATTTTGCCATTCGCCTGGCAAATAAACGCGGAGATGCCGCCATCCTGTTGGCAGCACAATCCATCCGTGCCGTAGCGCTTGGAGTGGTGGTTACCGCATTGGTTCAAGCCATTATCGGTGGTCTTGGCTTGGCTGTTTCAGGCATTCCTTATGCTACGTTGCTGACAGTACTCATGTTTGTCTGTTGTGTCGCTCAACTCGGTCCATTACTGATTTTAGTTCCCGCTGTTGCCTGGCTTTATTGGACAGGTGATACAACCTGGGGAACCGTGCTACTGGTCTGGAGCGGTATCGTAACGACAATGGATGGGTTTCTTCGCCCATTTTTAATCCGTCTGGGCGCAGATTTACCTATGGCGCTGATATTAATAGGCGTTATTGGTGGAATACTCTCATTTGGCATGATTGGCTTATTTATCGGCCCCGTTGTATTAGCAGTTGCTTATCGTTTATTCATCGCATGGATGAATGAAGTCCCAGAACCTAAAAATGATTTAGCCGAAACTGAAAAATATCTGGAACAGAAATTTTCAGAATAAATTTGTATGATAATTAATTCTGACTTATATAGCGAAAGAGAGTTAGCTCTTTCGCTAAAGCATAATTTTAATAAAACTTATCACTTTTCTGAGGTGCTGATTTATTAAATATCATTATTGTAAATAAATTGTTAAAAAATAGTTAAATCTGGCTCATTATAGCCGTAAATAATACGTAAATTAGGACAATTCTTAATGAATAAACGATTTAACTAAATTAATATAAGTGGGCTATGAACGAGACGTTTATTTCTCCTTTTGATGGTTCTACTTGTTAGAAACACCTAATATTGCTGTGTGTAGTCCTTGCCTATCACGCCCATGATAGGCTTTTTTTTTCACTATTTTTATACTTTCCCATAGAACGATAATTAACGACTCTAGTTGTTAAAAAGCCCGCCATTATTTTGACGGACCTTAATTTCAATTGAGTATTATTCTCAATTAATTCACTTTCGCTAATCCTAACCAAGTTTTTACAACGGTATCTGGATTTAATGACAGGCTATCAATCCCTTCTTCCATCAGCCAATGAGCAAAATCCTGATGGTCTGAAGGCCCCTGACCACAAATTCCCACATACTTGTTTTGACGCTTAGCCGCTTGAATAGCCAATGAGAGCAGAGCCTTGACCGCATCATTACGTTCATCAAATAGTTCAGATACCACCCCAGAATCCCGATCCAAACCAAGAGTCAGTTGAGTCATATCATTAGAACCAATAGAGAAGCCATCAAAATGTTCAAGGAACTGTTCTGCCAGAATTGCGTTGGACGGAATCTCGCACATCATAATGACTTTCAATCCGTTTTCACCGCGCTTCAACCCTTGGGATGCCAGTTCAGCAATCACTGCTTCAGCCTGCGCTACCGTACGAACGAACGGGATCATAATTTCAACGTTGGTCAACTCCATATCATTACGTACACGTTTAACGGCTTCGCACTCCAATGCAAAACAGCGACGGAAACTGTCAGAAACATAACGCCCTGCACCACGGAAACCTAGCATAGGGTTCTCTTCATCAGGTTCATAAATGTCACCACCAACCAGATTAGCATATTCATTGGATTTAAAATCAGACAAACGGACAATAACCCGTTTCGGCCAGAATGCAGCCGCTAGAGTGGCAATCCCCTCCGTCAAGCGCCCAACATAGAACTCAACCGGGTTGTCATAACCTACCATCAGCGATTTTATCTCTTGCTGCAACTCAGGAGTTTGCTGATCAAACTCCAGTAATGCACGGGGATGTACACCAATCATCCGATTAATAATAAACTCCAAACGAGCAAGACCTACGCCATCATTCGGCAAACGGGCAAAATCAAATGCACGATCTGGATTGCCGACGTTTAGCATAATTTTTACATCAAGCTCCGGTAACTGATCGACTTGAGAACTTTGTACAGTAAAATTCAGTTGATTCTGATAAACAAAACCCGTATCACCTTCCGCACAGGAAACTGTCACCGACTGATTCTCTTTCAAACGTTCCGTTGCATCACCGCATCCAACAACCGCGGGAATGCCCAATTCACGGGCAATAATCGCTGCATGACAGGTCCGGCCACCGCGGTTAGTCACAATCGCAGCAGCTTTTTTCATAATAGGTTCCCAATCCGGATCGGTCATATCAGTAACCAGAACATCACCCGGTTGGATGCGATCCATTTCATTCAAGTTGTGAATGACTTTTACTCGACCTGCACCAATACGATGGCCTATGGCACGTCCTTCCACCAATACCTGACCTGGTTCATTCAGTTGGTAACGCTCCATAACCTGCTGGTTTGAGCGGACAGTCTCAGGACGCGCCTGAACAATGTATAACTTGCCGTTATGACCATCTTTAGCCCATTCAATATCCATGGGTCGGCCATAATGTTTTTCAATTAGTAACGCCTGACGCGCCAATGCCTCAACTTCTTCATCAGCTAAAGAGAAACGATTGCGTTGTGATGCGGGTACATCTTCGATGCGTACCTGCTTGCCATGTTCTTTATTGTCAGCATAGATCATATGCAGTTTTTTAGAACCCAGATTGCGGCGCACAATCGCTGGTTTACCCTTATTCAGGGTTGATTTATGAACATAGAACTCATCCGGATTCACAGCGCCCTGAACAACCATCTCACCCAATCCGTAAGCAGAGGTAATAAAAACAACCTGATCAAACCCTGATTCAGTATCAATAGTGAACATCACACCGGAAGAGGCGAGATCAGAACGCACCATACGTTGTACACCCGCTGATAATGCAACCCCCCGATGGTCATATCCCTGATGGACACGATAGGAAATAGCGCGATCATTAAATAATGAAGCAAACACATGTTTGATGGCAACCATCACAGCATCAATGCCTTGCACGTTTAGAAAGGTTTCCTGCTGCCCGGCAAAAGAGGCATCAGGCATATCTTCAGCCGTTGCCGAAGAACGTACAGCAAAAGAGGCTTCAGGCTCTCCTTCAGACAACTGTTGATAAGCATCCTGAATATCTTTTTCTAGTTGTGGCGTAAATGGTGTATCAATCACCCATTGGCGAATTTGTGCACCTGCTTTAGCCAGTTGATTGACATCATCAACATCCGTTTCATCCAGCAAGTCATAAATACGCTGATTGACACCACTTTGTTCCAAGAAATCATTAAATGCCTGTGCTGTCGTGGCGAAACCATTCGGGACAGAAACCCCCAACTCTGACAGGTGAGTGATCATTTCTCCCAGGGAGGCGTTTTTACCACCAACCCGGTCAATATCATGCATACCTAATTGGTTATACCAAAGCACATTACGCAGGGTGAGGTCATTATTGGGCATTAAAACAATCCTTTTAGCATTTGGGTACAAATCGGAAAAATTGGCACTGCATAGCGCAGTCATAAATAGACTAACACAATGTTTTCGCACACATAGAAAGGTGAATCGATCAACCCAACACATTATTTTTTTCTTAGGTATACTTTGCAGAAAATCGATACTCGGTTTCATTTAACTAAACGATTGGAAAGATAAAAGGTCACTATAAATATCATGGCAAAACTCAGATTAGAAACATCAGCGAAACGTAATGGTCGTAATAGTGTTGAAGGTGTTGAACGCACTGTCTTTTTTATTTCAGATGGCACAGCAATTACCGCAGAAGTATTAGGCCATGCTGTCTTATCACAATTCCCCATCAAAATAACTTCTTATACTCTTCCTTTTGTTGCCAGTGAAACCCGCGCAGAAGAAATAAAGCAACAAATAAATCAGATATATCAAGATACGCGTATAAGACCTTTAGTTTTCTATTCCATTATCTCTTCTGGAGTGAAAAATATTATTACCAGCAGCGAAGGATTTTGTCAGGACATTGTACAAACACTGGTCGCCCCATTACAGCAAGAAACCGGGTTGGAACCCAAACCCGAACTTAATCGCACTCACGGTCTGACTGAGAAAAATCTCAGCCAGTACGATGCGCGTATCGCTGCTATTGATTATGCCCTGGCACATGATGATGGTATCTCTTTACGTAATCTTGACCAGGCACAGGTTATCCTGTTGGGCGTATCCCGCTGTGGGAAAACACCCACTAGCCTCTATTTAGCCATGCAATTTGGTATTCAGGCTGCAAATTATCCTTTTACTGCGGATGATATGGACAATTTACAATTACCTGCGACATTAAAACAATTTCAACATAAGTTATTCGGGTTAACTATAAGCCCTGAACGGCTGGCCGCTATTAGAGAAGAACGTCGAGAAAATAGCCGTTATGCATCATTGAGGCAATGTAGAATAGAAATTTCCGAAGTTGAAGCTTTATTCCGTAAGAATAAGATTAATTATCTTAACACCACCAATTATTCTGTTGAAGAAATCTCAACCAAAATAATCGACATGATGAAGCTAAACCGACGAATGTTTTAAAAATATATCAATAGGAATAATGGAAAAAAATTTATCATATGACTAATTATATCATTTGTTTAACTTAGTCGTTTTCGTTTATTGTAATTTCAATTATCTATAGATATGCCTGCTAATGTGAAACGAACTTTGAGAAAATATATGTACAAAACAGATGGTTTAAGGACTCACCGTGTCGATAGTTTGGTCACACCTCAAACTCTTGCAATTCAATTTCCTGTATCCGAAAAAATCGTCAACAATGTGACAGCGTCACGGAAACGTATTGCCGATATTCTCTGCGGGAACGATCCACGGCTTATGGTAATCATCGGTCCTTGCTCTATTCATGATATTGATGCCGCTTTAGATTATGCTCAGCGACTGAACAGATTGCGTGAAAAATACCAGCACAGACTGGAAATTATCATGCGCACCTATTTTGAGAAACCACGCACAGTGGTGGGCTGGAAAGGTTTAATTTCAGATCCCTATCTCGACGGTTCTTGCCAGGTAAATCGGGGCATTACTTTGGCCCGGAAATTATTGGTTGACGTCAATGAGTTGGGTTTACCTACGGCAACCGAATTTCTGGATATGGTGACCGGCCAATATATTGCCGATCTGATCAGTTGGGGCGCGATCGGAGCCAGAACAACAGAAAGCCAGATTCACCGAGAAATGGCATCCTCCCTCTCCTGTCCAGTTGGCTTTAAAAATGGAACGGATGGCAACATCCGTATCGCCATAGATGCAATCCGTGCAGCCAGTGTCTGTCACACATTTCTTTCGCCAGATAAGCACGGTCAGATGACCATCTATCAAACCGAAGGCAACCCATACGGCCACATTATTATGCGTGGAGGCAAACAGCCTAATTACAGTGCCAAAGATATTGCTACAGCTTGTACTCAACTACGTGAATTTAATTTACCAGAACATTTAGTTATCGATTTCAGTCATGGTAATTGTCAAAAAATCCATAAACGCCAACTGACTATAGCAAAAGAGGTGGGCCACCAGATTCAAGCGGGTTCTTCCGCTATTGTCGGTGTGATGGTTGAAAGTTTTCTGGTTGAAGGCACCCAGCAAGTCATTCAGGGACAACCGCTAAATTACGGTCAATCGATCACAGATCCTTGTCTAAACTGGCAAGATACAGAACAGCTTATTGACATTCTTGCCGAAGCAGTAAGTTACCGTTTCTGAATCCTTATTCCGAGTTAGCCTTTTGCATTCATAAGAGGCTAACTGACAACACATTAATTAAATTTCATTAATGTGTTGCTCCTGACCACCAAAAATATTGCTTGAAGTCACCCCTTTATATAACGATAATAATTCTCACTATGATAATAGTTAGTATTCGCAAAGTGGTTTTATGACTAAAATATGTCACCAACATTCTTGTATTACATTTGAAAAACAATGCAACATCTATCCTGCTGAAATTGTAGAAATTGGCTACATTGACAGTAAACAACTATTAGGTGAGCTAGGAATTACCAGAATTCGTCACCAAGGAGAATTCTACCAATTGCGCCAAACTAAGAGCCTATCTCAATAGGCGTAATTGTTGCAGGCAGTTTGAACACGGACAGCGCGGAAAAACCGGAGCGTACACGTAGTACGTGAGGATTTTGAGCACTGCCCAGGTTCGCTCTTTATGGCAAAGAAGGGCAAATAAAATAGCCCTATTGGGATAGGCAGTAAAGCCGGTAAGCTGATACTAACTAAATAAAATAATAACTCAGCCAGCCACCCGGATCGCGTATCGGGGCAGCCAGCTATATCCATAACTCATAAAATATTATTATGGAGATTCGCCTGATGTCTCAATCTGCAAGATCAACACTCAAACTATCAGCATTAAGCTTGGCAATTATCAGTAGTATTCCGGCTGTTTATGCAGCAACAAAATCATCCGATGCCGACAGTGATAAATCATCCCGCGAGGTGATAACTGTTTATGCAACAGGTAATGAAAGGGATAGTTTTGAAGCTCCCATGATGGTCACTGTGATAAATAGTCAGTCACCACAAAGTCAGACAGCCGGTAATGCTAACGATCTCATCAAAAAAATACCCGGCATTAATATAGCCGGTACAAACCGTGCTAATGGGCAAGATGTTAGTCTGCGTGGTTATGGTCCAAAAGGTGTTTTGACGTTGATTGACGGTATTCGCCAAGGTACCGATACCGGTCATATCAATGGCACGTTCCTGGACCCAGCACTCATTAAACAAGTCGAAGTTGTACGCGGCCCTTCCGCCCTACTCTACGGCAGTGGTGCCTTAGGCGGTGTGATCGCTTATCAAACTGTCGATGCCGCCGATCTTCTGCAAGCGGGTCAAGATCACGGATTCCGCGTTTTTGCCCGCGGTGCAACGGGTGACCATAGTATGGGCTTTGGTGGTGCAACGTTCGCAAAATCGGAATCCCTGGATGGTCTATTTGCCTTCAGTACCCGTGATTCAGGTAACATCCGTCACGGTGGTGGTGTGGTTGGCGATAATGATGAATTTATCAGTAATCTAATGGCAAAAGGCAGTTGGAAAATTGATGACAACCAGTCCCTGAGCAGTCAATTACGCTATTACCGTAATGAGGCTAATCAACCTAAAAATCCACAAACACTCACCGGAAAAAATAAAAATCCTAGCACTTGGACTGATCGCACAACAACTCAACGTGATGCCCAACTCAGCTACCAATTAAATCCAGCAGAATATGATTGGTTAAATGCCAAAACTGATCTCTATTATTCCGATATCACTATTAATGCTCGTACTAAGGAGAAAGGTTTCGAAGGCCGTAAACAGAAAACCTATGGCGTAAAATTGGAAAACCGCTCCCGCCTGTGGACAGACAGCCCGCTGGCACATCAATTTACCTACGGTGGTGAAACTTACAAACAGAAACAGACTCCAGACGGTAATACAGATAGCTTTCCTGACGCGGATATCCGCTTTTATTCCGGCTGGTTACAAGATGAGATAACGCTGCGCGACCTGCCAGTCTCTATTGTCGCGGGTACGCGCTATGACAACTATAAAGGAAACAATTCTAAAGATGAGGCTGTCAGCGCCGATAAATGGTCTTCCAAAGGTGCTATCAGTATCACACCAACTGACTGGTCGATGCTGTTTACCTCTTACGCTCAAGCTTTCCGTGCACCGACAATGGGAGAAATGTATAACGATTCTATGCACTATCCTGGAAACTTCTGGACCCCTAATCCAAATCTTCGTCCAGAAAGCAACGAAACGTGGGAGTCTGGTTTTGGATTACGTTTCAATGATCTACTAGCAGATAACGACGAGCTGAAATTTAAAGCGAGTTACTTTGATACTCAAGCCAAAGATTATATTAAGTCAGATATAGTCAACCAAGGAAGGAACACAACATCTGTTAATATATCTAGCGCCAAGATTTGGGGATGGGATGCTTCCATAAACTATGAATCCAATCTGTTCTCTTGGGAACTGGCTTACAACCGCACAGAAGGTAAAGATGAAAAAAGCGGTGGATCTCTTGATAACCTCAGCCCAGATACTATCACCAGCATACTGGAAATCCCTATTGCACAAACCGGTTTCTCTGTCGGCTGGGTAGGTCAATTCACCAAGCATACTGACTTCAAAGGTAAAGATGCCAGAGGTAGAGATCCTAAACAACAAGCAGGCTATGGCGTTAATGATTTCTATGTCAGCTATCAAGGTGAAGGAATGCTCAAAGGTGTGACTACTACAGCAGTTTTAGGCAATGCTTTTGATAAAGAATACTACTCACCACAGGGAACACCGCAGGATGGTCGCAACGCCAAACTGTTCGTCAGTTACCAGTGGTAATTAAATAAATGTATTTCAAGGAGTTAAATTGTGAATTCTTCACTTTATGAACGTTATCTACAAGCCAAATCTGATAACAAAGCCAAATATGCCCGTGATCTGGCAGCCTATCTGAATGTCAGTGAAGGTGAGTTATTACATAGCCGCGTTGGTATCGATGCCAAACGCCTCAATGTTGACGCCCCAACTTTACTGGAAGAGTTAGCTGTTGTTGGTGAAATTAAGGCGATCACCCGCAATGATTTTGCTGTTCATGAACACATTGGCCGGTATGAAAATACCCATTTCAGCAGCCACGCAGGGCTGGTCTTGAACCCTCGTGAACTCGACTTGCGGATATTCTTTGGACACTGGAGTAGTATATTTTATCTGGTTGAACCCGCAAAAAATGGTGTGCGCCACAGCATTCAATTTTTTGATCATCAGGGTGACGCATTGCATAAAGTTTATGCAACAGGTAATACTAATATGACAGCTTGGGAAGCGCTGATCGAAAAATATCAGGCAGAAGACAACCCCCCACTGATCATCAAACCTATAGAAGAAATCACCTATTCAACTCTAACAAATGAACTGAAAGCACAGCTTGATGAAGAATGGCGAGCAATGACTAACGTTCATCAATTCTTCACGTTACTTAAAAACCATAATCTGAGCCGTCAACAGGTTTTCAACGCAGTACATGATGATCTGGCTTACAAGGTAGAAAATTCTGCACTGAATAAACTTATCAACACCGCTTATAACGATCAGAATGAAATCATGATCTTCGTCAGTAATCATGGTTGCGTACAAATTTTCACCGGAAAGCTGGAACGTCTGATGCCACATCAGGAAGAAAACTCAGATCAGAAATGGATTAATATCTTTAACCGCAATTTCACACTACATTTAATAGAGAGTGCTATTGCTGAAAGCTGGGTAACCCGTAAACCAACAGAGGAGGGTTTTGTCACCAGCCTTGAGCTATTTGATGCTAATGGCAATCAGATTGCTCAACTGTTTGGTCAGCGTACAGAAGGCACTCCTGAACAAACTCAGTGGTATGAGCAAGTGGCTGCTCTGCCAAAACTGCAATCAATACAGGAAGAGCGTGTAGCATGAAACAATGGCTTCTGACATTTGTCCTTGCGGTATCGTTCAGTGCTTTTTCCACTGAACGGATCGTCACTATCGGTGGCGATGTATCTGAAATTGTTTTTGCACTTGGTGCAGGTGAAAAAGTTGTCGCCAGAGACAGCACCAGCCAGAAACCAACCGAATTGCTTGCCTTACCCGATGTCGGCTATATGAGAATGCTTAACCCTGAAGGTATTCTCTCTATGAATCCAACACTGGTGCTAACCAGTGAGTTGGCAAAACCTTCACTGGCACTTAAGCAGCTCCAAGATTCTGGTGTAGAAGTAATTCAGATAACCGGAAAAGCAGCGTTAGAAGCCGTTCCTGAAAAAATTAAGGCCGTCGCTAAGGCGGTCAATCAAACTGAACGTGGTGCACAATTGATTCAACAATATCAAAAAGCACTGACAGAAATACCAACAACTACCTTGCCGACCCGTATTCTGTTTGTGATGAGTCACGGAGGTATCATGCCAATGGCTGCCGGCCAAAAAACCGCAGCGGACAAAATGATTCGCGCTGTTGGTGCCACTAATGCCATGCAAGGTTTCAACAATTACCGCCCACTTTCCCAGGAAGGTGTTATTGCCAGCGCACCAGATCTGTTATTAGTGACGGAGGATGGTATTAAATCAATGGGCGGTTTGGATAAAATCTGGCAATTACCCGGATTGAAACACACCCCTGCCGGTCAAAAAAAACGGGTTTTAATTGTAGATGATATGGGGCTACTCGGTTTTGGCCTCGAAACCCCCTCAGTGATGAAACAACTCAGACAGGCGGCGGAGAAGACTCAATGAGCCGTATGAAGTCTCCGGGTTTGGGCTTGGCGTTTCTTTGTTTGTTACTGTCCGGGTTGGCTATTGGTTCTGCTAACATTGGCGCATTATCATTATCTTTCAAGACATTATGGGAATCTTCCATTAGTGAACCCCAGTGGCAAATCTGGCTGAATATCAGATTACCAAGAGTGCTATTAGCCATACTGGTTGGCTGTGCTTTAGCGACTTCCGGGGCTGTAATGCAAGGGTTATTTCGCAATCCACTCGCTGATCCTGGCCTACTAGGTATTAGCAGTGGAGCCGCATTGATGGTTGCAATGGCAATTGTTCTGCCAGTTAGCCTGCCATCTGTCATCGCTGTGTACGGACATATTATCGCCGCTTTTATTGGCAGCCTGTTAATTTCATTACTGATTTTTTCACTCAATAAATATAACTACGGAAATCTGGCCCGCTTATTACTCGCCGGGATTGCTATCAATGCCCTTTGTATGTCTGCTATTGGTGTCCTGAGCTATATCAGTGACGATCAACAGCTACGACAATTCTCTTTATGGATGATGGGTTCACTCAGCCAGATAGAGTGGCCGACGTTGGCAATTACAGCTTCTTTAATTATTCCCGCTATTATCCTAACATTCAGCCAGGCCCGTAAACTGAATCTGCTGCAATTAGGAGATGAAGAGGCCCACTATCTTGGTATAAATGTCCAACGCACTAAATTCCAGTTATTACTACTCAGCGCCCTACTTATTGGCAGCGCTGTTGCATTAAGTGGTGTTATTGGATTTGTTGGGCTAGTTATCCCACATTTGATCAGAATGCGATTTGGTGGTGATCATAATTGGCTACTTCCCGGTGCTGCTTTAGGCGGAGCTTCTCTTCTGCTTACCGCAGATACACTGGCAAGAACATTAGTCTCACCAGCAGAAATACCCGTTGGCCTAATTACTGGTTTAATCGGCGGTCCATATTTTCTATGGTTGATACTCAAACAACCAGGGCCAGGGAGCCGCACCTAATGGATGCCATAAAAAATAATATTTCTCTGCAAGCACAGAATTTAAGCTATTCAATTGGCAACCAAAAAATTATTGATAATGTTTCGCTCTCGGTAAATAAAGGCGAGATTGTCGCCATCATTGGGCCAAATGGCGCGGGGAAATCCACATTATTGCGGCTATTAACGGGATATATAAAACCTGAGCATGGGCAATGTTATTTACACGGAATACCTATTGAGCAATGGCCAGCTGAACAATTAGCCCGCACTCGTGCCGTCATGCGTCAACATAGCTCACTCTCTTTCCCTTTCAGTGTAGAAGAAGTGATCGCTATGGGGCGCTCTCCTCATGGTATGCATCATAAACAGACAGCAATTGATACCGTTATTGAACAAACGGATTGCCATGAGTTACGTCACCGCGACTACCGGCAACTCTCCGGTGGTGAGCAGCAAAGAGTACAACTCGCTCGTGTCCTTGCTCAACTTTGGCATCCAACACCAATAGAATGCTGCTTGTTTCTTGACGAACCAACATCAGCCTTGGATCTCTACCATCAGCAACACACTTTGCGTCTGCTTTACCGACTGACACGGGAACAACCCATGGCTATGTGCTGTGTTCTACATGATTTAAATCTTGCCGCTCTCTATGCAGACAAAATCTTTCTATTACATAAAGGAAAGTTAGTCGCTGCGGGTACACCAGAAGAAGTGCTGAATGATCATACTCTGAAAAAATGGTATCAAGCAGATCTTGGCATTACCCGCCATCCTGAGACTCAACAACCTCAGATTTATTTGAGGCAGTAACAGTAAATTCGACAGGCAAATTATTTCAATCGCTTGCCTGTCTTACTCTTTATTTCCGAAATTTTATTGCATCAGGCAAATACCAAAAAGTTGAAATCAAGCACAAGCAATAACCCAGAAGTTCACACCCTTCCTCAACCATATTTTTTGCTGTTCGATCAAAATGTTCGAGCATCAAACCTTTCCATAATTCTCCCATACCAAACAAACGGGAAAAAACGAGTACACACAAAATACCTGCAACCATCATGCTGTAACTTTGATGGCGCGTAAAATGAACAAGCCCAGCCAACGTATCCCTGCCTTTATAAGCTGAGTAAAAAATACAAATTAGCGCTAACGGAATAGCAATCCACGCCCAGGCACCATGAAATATCTCATCAAATATAGCATCCAGCTCTCTTATCAATAAACAAGCAAAAAAACCTGATATCAAGACTAATGCAGGACGTAATTGACTATTCTTTTTTGCTTCCAACAGAAATATAGCAGAAATAACAAACAGTATACTTTCCTGAGCAATTTCAGTTAATGAGTTCTCCTTCACTGCATTCTGCAAATAGATAACATCAATAAAGAGTAAGCCTATGACCATGGCTAAAATCAGAGCATAAAGAACAAAAAATGCCAACTTTTTAGTTAAAAAAGCCAAGTCCGATTGCATTACAACCTCCATTAAATTAAATGACGAACGATGATACTGTTTTGAATAAATTAGTGAAGATCATTTGATGCTACTTATTATTAAAACAAAGGAAATTTGCATAAATGATAATAATTATCAATTATAAATAGCATTTTTTGCCTATAGATATCCCGGATTTATTTTAAAATACACTCATTAATAACTATAGTTATTATCATTATGAAAATAACTAACGAAATCTAATATTTTAGCAACTAGCCCACCATCAGTGGGAGGTGAAAATGTCAGAAAGTGTAGTAAATGATATTGTCGGATGGCTCGAAACTCAGCTCCAACGTAACGAAGGTATAAAAATAGCGACCATTGCTGACAGAAGCGGTTATTCAAAGTGGCATCTACAAAGAGTGTTTAAAGAAGTGAAAGGCTATACCTTGGGTGAATATGTTCGTAAGCGGCGTTTACACGAAGCAGCAAGATCTCTGCGTGAAGAAAACCTACCAATCCTTGATATCGCTTTACAATATGGTTTCAGTTCTCAGGCAACATTTACCCGGATCTTCAAAAAGCACTTTAATACCACGCCTGCTAGATTTAGAGAAAATGGTAATCTACCTGAATTAAAGTACTTCTTAGATCATAGGCAATAACCGAGAGCCTCTAATAACCTTATTGATAGCATTCCCTAATGGTCAATATTTTATTGACCATTTAACTCTTATACTATTTTAATTCGCTAACACCCTAATAGATCAAAAAACAAAATAAGGATTTTCCAGATAACTATTGGCTAACCTAGTTTTATTCACTAGACATGAAGAAAAAATTTCCACATATATCAACATAAGTGATTTCGGATAATAACTTTATTAAATGACAATAAAATCTATTCAAATTTATTAATTCACGATAAATAAACTAATTAATATAATTAAAAAACAAAAATATTTCCATACAAATCATAACTATACCCTATGGATTTCAAGATGGATCGCGACGGCAAGGGAGTGAATCCCCGGGAGCATAGGTAACTATGTGACTGGGGTGAGCGAGTGCAGCCAACAAAGAAGCAACTTGAAAGATGACGGGTATATAATATATAGTATTCTTTATTCAATTAATAGGATCATTTTTACTGTCAACAAGCAGATAAAAAACACTAGAAAAATCTGATCAGAAATATTAAAACACTGTGCCTAAAACTTAGTGTATCTTTAGTTATTAAAAAGTAAAAACCCTGAAGACTGAACATCAGGGTTTTTATTTATAATTAATTCCAATTCACTATTTACCCTAATAGACGTTATTTTGCAAAAAGCTTGAACACTATCCAAATCTAAAATGGCAAATAAAATAACATAATGGAATAGGCTTTTAATACCTTTAACGTAAATAATAGCGAATAATATTTTCTATAAGAATTCTCACTCCTATCATTCCTAATGTCTACCGTCCTTATCATCCCCCGGTTCCGCCGCCTGTATTACCTCCTGTTCCGCCGCCTGTACTACCTCCTGTTCCACCGCCTGTACTACCTCCTGTACCGCCTCCTGTACCACCTCCTGTACCACCGCCTGTTCCCTTATCCTCCTTAATTAATACTCCGTTGATATATCCATGTTTCTTATATTCATACCCGGTAGTTCTAATAGTCACTTTTTTCGAATTAAGGTGTGCAAGAATCAAAGCTATTAAACTACCACTCCCTTGATAACCACCATCAGAGTTATCTAGAAGAAAATCCTGTGAAGTCCCTTTATCATCAACAATGATTACATGAACATTGTTTCTGGCTATTTCCGGAGCAATTTGAATGGAGGATACAGTTACATCAGAAATCGTCACATTAGGGGTAACTATATTATTAGAATTGTTTTGATCAATCATAATATATTATTCCTTATAAAATTAAATTCATACCAAGTTATAAATATAGAAGTTCATATTACACCTAAAAACTCAACTAATTTACTGAACATCCATATTCAACTATCATAATCCATAAACTTATAAAAAATTAAAACACTTTCTAACTTTAAAAATAGTGTAGAACCAATAGTGCGTCAATAAAAGAACAAAGAAAATAAAAACTAAAAAAAATAAACATTCACCATTAATTTATAATAACAAATTAAATTGCTGTATGTTTTTTTATTTTTAACCTAGTGCTAACATAGCGCATATATTGTGTTATTTACACTAAGCATACAGTAAAGAAAAAACCCTCCTAATAGTAGTGGTTAGCAATTATATAATCAACATAAAATTCAAGATAAAAAATATAACGGACAGATAATCTAAAATTCACATAAGTCATAGCAATAGAGCGAGATCCTACTATGCATATATGTTCACTTCAAAGAAAATTAATATCTGCGATTATATAGCCGATATAATAGATAACGAGGGAACGCTGTTTCGTATTAAAATCCGATCGGCCATTAAAAATCACAATAGCCAGTTGAATAGCAATCACTAAATCAGAAAAAAATGATATATACCCTATGGATTTCAAGATGGATCGCGACGGCAAGGGAGTGAATCCCCGGGAGCATAGGTAACTATGTGACCGGGGTGAGCGAGTGCCGCCAACAAAGAGGCAACTTGAAAGATGACGGGTATATACCCTATGGATTTCAAGATGCATCGCGACGGCAAGGGAGAGAATCCCCGGGAGCATAGGTAACTATGTGACCGGGGTGAGCGAGTGCCGCCAACAAAGAGGCAACTTGAAAGATGACGGGTATAGAATAATCTGACTCACTGTTCACTACTTCATAGTAAATTCAACTGACCATGCGTAGGTCACATAATTAGTATAGGTGATGGTTGCATTACAAACAGCACCACCACTCGGCGTTGCTCCCTTATTCCACTTCGGAATTTTAATGCCATTAGAATATGCGTTCACAAAAGTGGTCATAAATTCGCAGGTTTTAAACCCTATCTTATATCGCACCATCGCATAGTTTACGTCAGGTGAAAGCGGGCTTTGAACCTGATAATTATCGACGCCCCCTGGCCCTACGCTTGAACTAGGTTTAGGTGTTGCATTTACGTATGTACCGGATTCATTGTTAGTAATCATGGTATAAACAGCATCCGCGCTGCCAGACGCACCAAGATGCTTAAATGTAACTGTTACAGGCGGGCCTGCATAAGCAATACCTGCGGCAGTTAGGGAAGTAGTTGCAAACAGGGCCAACAACGATTTACGCACTAACATGTTAGATACTCTCCTTATGTTGTTTAAGATGGCTTACTGCGTTTTAATACAACTTTCTCTTCTATCTTTTTCTTCTATAACGTTATTGGAGCGCACGATATATGCGCCAATCCCAAAAGTAAATTTTCACTTTACGTATCTATAATACTAGACCACTTTGCAGAACTTATTTAAAAAGGTAAGAGGTTCTCCGCCATAAAATCTACAAATACTCTGACCTTAGGGGATAAATGACGACTTGATGGCCAAAGTATACGAAAAATTGTGGAACTTTCGTTATATTTATCCAAAACAGTGACCAAAGAACCTTCTTTCAACTGTCGGTAAACAGCAATATTCGGTACACAAGCTATCCCAAGACCATGCTCGGCAAAACAGACTTGCGGTTCTAAACTATCCGTCACCATATTGCACGGTAAGTTAAGCTCAATTTTCTTACCATCACGATTCAAAGGCCATGCGTTTAATTTCCCATTTGTTGGAAAGCGATATAATAAGCACGGATGGCTAACAAGATCTTCGGGTTCTTCTGGAAAACCTGCGGCCGCAAAATAGGCAGGAGAGCCGACAATAACCTGACGGTAAGAACCTAGCATCCTAGACATTAATCTGGAATCACGTGGATCACCGGTTCGGAGTACAGCATCAAATCCCTCTTCAATAACATCCACTATTCGATCTGAGCAACTTATATCAAGTTTAATCTCTGGATAAAGGCGATTAAAAGCAGCAAATTTCGGCATAAACAGCATACCAACTGACGGTAGGCTAATCTTTAACTTTCCACTTGGCATTTTCTGCATCTGGGATAGTTCAGTTTCAGCAGCCTCAACCTCATCAAGGATTCGCTTGCACCGTTCAAAGAATAATGTCCCTTCAGGCGTTAATGTGACGGTTCGCGTAGATCGATGGAAAAGGCGTATTCCCAGACGCTCTTCTAACCGAACAATAGCCTTACTAACCGCCGACGAAGAGATGCCAAGTTGTTGACCTGCAACTGTGAAGCTACGGGCATCAGCAGCCCGAACGAACACGTTCAATGACCCCAAACTATCCATATTTCCCCCATTGCTGACAGATTGGTCATAAGTGTTTTGAACATCATCCTACTGTTCACTGGTCTATGGTAGCAAGTAGTATAGGCGTTAGGAGAAATTATCTTATATCTACATATTTATTAATAAAAAAACAGATAACTCAGGTTTGCTAAATACAAGAATCATCAAGTCGATAAAGATAATTTATCCCAAGTATTTAATAAATAAACGTCAGAGTGGAAAAAGAACAAACATGATAGTTAATAATATTGAATAGCCCCTTCTTAAAGGAAGGATTTATAAGACCAGGAAATGATTTTCCTAAGTTGGAATATTTTAATTTTATTCCACAGGAATATCAGCTAGTTAAAGAAGAAGCCGATACGCTCTCCTTTTGGCTTCTCTCCTTAAATAAAGGTATAAAATAAGATGCAATCAACTCTCCCAATAATAAAATGGCGCAATATATTAAAAACAGGACAGTATCGAAAATACGATATCTCCAGCGCTCAACCGGCAAATGAAAATTGGATAACGTTAAACAACATTAAGTTACCAGCGAGTTTTCAACGAAAAGAGTGCCTACCGGGATTACTCTTTTCACACGTCAGATCAACTCCCTGGGCTACAGCAGTCATTCACGGTGAAGAGCGACTCAGTTATTTGGAAATGGCAATTGGCAGTGTACATCTGGCCTGCTATCTGCAAAACCTGGGATGTTTAGCGGGTGATTGCGTCGGTATATTTGTTGAACCGTCGATTGAGCAGATGATCGGAGTTTGGGGAACTCTTTTTGCCGGTGGTGCATATCTGCCATTGTCTCATGATTATCCAGAGGAACGACTTCGTTACATGATCCACGATAGCAATCTGAAAATGATATTTACCCAAGAAAAATTAAAGGAAAAATTGGTCAGGTTGGTTGCAGAAAATATCCATATCGTGACTCTTGAAGACGTAGAGAAATCATTTGAATCCAGTGCCATTACCAACAACACCCTCCATGACTACCTTAGCCCGGATAACTTGGCTTATGTCATTTATACCTCTGGAAGTACAGGGAAACCGAAAGGTGTAATGATTGAGCACCGCAGTATCGTTAACCAAATGTGTTGGTTAAATGAAAAATGCGATTTAAATATTGAAAAAACAATTATTCAGAAAACGCCCATCAGCTTTGATGCTGCTCAATGGGAAATATTATCAGTCAGTTGTGGTAGTCGGGTTGTTATTAGCTCATCTGGAACACACAGGAATATTCCCCAACTCATTGACCTGATTATTCGCCACAATGTGACCACGTTACAGTGTGTTCCCACGCTATTACAAGCACTGATCGATAATCATCAATTCCGGGAATGCCACACCCTTCGGCAAATATTCATCGGAGCAGAGAGCCTATCAAGAAAACTCGCCACTCAATGTATCCATACACTACCAAACTGTCTACTGATTAATATGTATGGCCCGGCGGAATGTACAATTAATGCTTCAGTTTTCCTTGTTAATCACTACCCAATATCTGACGAAGTTAATTCAGTCCCTATTGGTAAGCCGGTATCCAATACGGAATTTTTTATTCTCGATCACCACTATCAGCTCGCCTCAGAATATGAAATTGGAGAGATTTATATTGCGGGCACTCAAGTCGCAAGAGGATATCTGAATCGTCAGGATCTCACAGAAAAGCACTTTCTTGAAATTGCAATACCACCAAATACGCAAAAAATCCGGCTTTATAGAACCGGAGACCTGGCTTATTGGGATAAAGAGGGTAATGCCCACTTTGCTGGTCGGAAAGATAATCAAATTAAAGTGAGAGGGATGCGGGTCGAATTAGAAGAAATAAAAAATGCAATAGAGGTTATCGATCAAGTGAAACACGCTGCAATTTTGGCAGAAAAAGACCCTCAACACCGTTCGACACGATTAACCGCCTGTATTGAATTAGCCGATGAAACAATACGCCAGCAAGCAAAGTATGACATTACTTCAATTCTGCGGAGTGAACTTAGCAAAACATTACCGGACTATATGTTACCTGACAGATTTTTGTTCCTGGATACCATGCCGCTAACTTCCAGTGGAAAAATCGATTTCGACACATTACAAGTACTGGTCAGCACAGTATCACACAGTCCACAGGTACTCCCAAGCACCTCGACAGAAACACAGATCGTAAAGATATGGGAAGAAGTGCTAACGCGAGAAAGCATATCTACCGAAGATGACTTCTTTGCTTTAGGTGGCAATTCTCTGATAGCCGTCCATCTGATACAACGTTTAAATGAAGAATTTGCGTTATCGCTACCTCTCCATACTCTATTTGAGGCCGCAACGGTTAAACAATTGGCAAAAATCGTTGAAGGTGAAGTAACCAGATTATCTTCACGATTGGCCTGTTTACAGGAAAAAGATGCTGGATTACCTGTCTTTTGCTGGCCAGGATTGGGTGGATACCCAATGAATTTACACCTGCTGGCTACACAGATCTGCACTGATCGATCATTTTATGGCATCCAAGCTTACGGAATTAATGAAGGAGAGGTTCCATACTCCACCATAGCCGAAATGGTGATTCAAGACATAACAGAAATCAAAAAATTACAACCTACTGGCCCATACACGCTATGGGGATATTCTTTTGGCTCTGTATTGGCTTTCGAAGCGGCTTACCAATTAGAACGAGCCGGAGAACATGTCGAAAAGGTGGTTCTAATCGCTCCAGGGCTCTCGAAGATAAAATATCACGTTAATTCCACGGGAACAGAAAACGGGTCTACTTACCAAAACAATGAGTTGATATCACTATTATTCTCTGTATTTGCGGGCACTTCTCACAGTTCAGCGTTGAATGAATGCCTGGCTAACGTTATCGATGAGCAAAGCTTTGTCTCTTTTGTTCATAAGCACTACCCAACTCTGGCCCCTACGTTAATTGTTCGAATTGCCAGGATAGTTATTCAAACCTACGGACAGAAATATTCAGCAACAGAACTGCAAGAACGAATAATCAAGGCGCCAATTACGGTGTTTAATGCACGTGACGATGCCGTTTCTTTTATCGAAGAAGCAACACCCTACCTAAAACATCCCCCAGAAAATATCAATCTTAACGTTGATCATTTCGAGGTACTTAAGGAATCAGGTGTTAACGAATTAGCTCGATTCTTGAGTTGATTGCTTCTGCAAACAACACAATGAAAATTATTTAAGGGGGGTTCCATGATTAAAGAAAAAACTGCCACTCATGCGGGCAGTACCAATTTTCCTTTCGTTGCTCTACTCGCGTTAGCAATGACGGGATTCCTTGCACTTCTCACAGAGACATTCCCGGCGGGCATTCTATCCCAAATAAGTGACAGCTTGGCCGTTTCTGAAGCATTAGCTGGTCAATTCGTTACACTCTACGCAATTGGCTCACTTGTCGCTGCGATTCCACTGACGACAGCAACACAAGGTTGGCGCCGTCGCCGATTACTCTTGATGGCACTTACGGGTTTGTTAGTCTTTAATACGCTCACCGCGTTAACGTCTAACTATATAGTGGCACTTGCGGCCAGACTTCTTTCAGGCATGGCAGGCGGCTTAATCTGGGGAATGTTGGTCGGCTATGCCCGACGGATGGTACCCGATCATTTAAAAGGACGTGCATTGGCTGTAGCCGGTGTCGGGGCACCACTGGCACTCTCTCTTGGCGTGCCATTAGGAACGTTCATTGGTGGAATTGTTGGCTGGCGTACAACTTTTGGTTTGATGTCTATTCTAACATTGGTCGTTATCGCATGGGTCATGTTGAAAGTCCCTGACTACCCAGGACGGACTGCCGAAAAACGTATACCGATCAAAAAAGTTATCATGATCCCAGGAGTACGACCGGTATTAAGCGTTCTTGTTTGTTGGGTACTGGCTCACAGTATTCTTTATACCTATGTATTGCCTTTTGTGACACAGGCGGGGCTTGCTACCAGGATTGATCTTGTGTTGTTAGCCTTTGGTGTGGCGTCGTTGCTTGGAATATGGATGACAGGGCTGTTAATTGACAAAATGTTACGTTCGTTGGTACTGATAAGTCTTGCCCTATTTACATTCGCCTCTCTCATACTTGGTGTTATCGGTACTCTTCCTGTCTTTGTTTTTCTTGCCGTGATCTTATGGGGGCTAACCTTCGGCGGTGCCGCTGCCCTACTTCAAACTGCATTGGCCGAATCTGCCGGGGAAGGTGCAGACGTTGCTCAGTCGATTCTTGTTACCTTATGGAATTTAGCCATTGCAGCCGGGGGCATTATTGGCGGGATATTACTTGAAACACTTGGTGCCAGCTCGTTCCCGTGGACCTTACTTGTTCTGTTAGTGCTAGCTTTGTTGATCGTCTGGAATTCAGGCAACTATGGCTTCCCTCATAAAGGAATCAAAGGTAAGTGAGCAATATCGGGGTTTGTCTGTGTTTAAATGCAGTTCAAGGCAACTAAGCCTATGAACTTTACTTACTCTCAAACAAATCCCTTCACTCAATAACGATAAAGGGGATAACATGCCCGGCGAATTCACATCTTCAACGCAAGAGAAAAAAAATAGCACTGATAACACACTAACCGATAACACACTAAAAGTTGAAAAGTGCAAAATTGTAAACCACTCCACTAGAAAAGCTCGATCTTGTGTCGTCATCGGTGGTACAACACTTGCGATACGTTGTACCCAACAACTTCAAGCGGCCGGATACATAATTGTGGCTATTTTTCCCACGGAATCTCTGTTTTTCGAATGGGCAACTTCTCAAAATATACACTGTGTTGAAGCACTAGAAGATCTCTTGACGCTCTCCAAAACTGAGTCAATATGCTGGCTTTTTTCCATAGTCAATCCAGTTATTCTCCCTACTCTATTAATCAATCAGTTCTCTCAAGGTGCTTTCAACTACCACGACGCCCCTCTACCACGCTATGCCGGCAGCCATGCCACTTCTTGGGCTATCCTTGCCGGTGAGTCTCAGTATGCTATTACCTGGCATTTAATCGGATCTATGGTCGATAGCGGCGATATTGTTGTGCAGCGTCATGTTGATATTAAAAATACCGACACCGCACTTTCACTGAATCTTAAATGTTATCAGGCTGCTGCCGAAGGATTTACCGAACTATTAAACAACCTAGAGAACGGTGATATACCCCGCCGACAACAAGATCCTGATAACCGCAATTTTTTCTCAAGACGTCGCCGGCCAGACGCTGCTGGCTGTCTATTGTGGAATAAAAAAGCTCAGGAATTGTCATCTTTGGTCAGATCTTTAACTTTCGGAGTTTACTATCCTAATCCACTCACATTACCTAAAGTTCTGCTGAGAGATCGCCTGGTATCGATAAGCACACTACAAGTGATGTATACACGTTCCGATCATAAACCAGGTACATTGTTGGGTATTAGCGAGGACCATTGGCTAATGACTACAAGTAGTGAAGATATACGTATTTCGTTTGTTAATAGCCGTGGCAACCCAATAAATGCACTCACCTTAGCCAATCAATGCAAACTTGACATTGGTGATCAACTCCCCACAATTGAAAGATCAAATATTAAGACGTTAACAGATATACATGAACAACTTACCGAACAAGAGCTATTTTGGCAAAAAAGACTAGAGCGTTTTTCAACACCAATGCTGCCTTTTAAATTGCGGGCAACGATAGATAAAATACCGGATTGGCATGTGTCTGAATGGAAAACAGTACTCAATCATAGTTCTTTTATTTCAACTGAGCTCGTTCAACATATTATATGCGCTTGGTTTATCTATTTGGCTCACACATCAAATGATACTCAATTTCAAGTCGGATGGGCGCAAGCAGGAGATGCTGTTCATTCTTCAAAATGGTCCTCCTTTTTCGCCATGATCGTCCCAATGGAGGTCCATATCAATTTACAACAACGTCTTACAGAGATTTTAAATTCAATATCGTCTGAACAGCAATTGCTTGAACAACATAGAGTTTATCCCCGCGATATGGTCTCCAGACAGCCAGTATTACGCACAATCAATCTATTACATAACAACCGTCCGTGGCCGATTGGTATTTCTGTCATCTCTGGTTACAGTGAAGATCTAACGAACAAAAATGCCATACAGGAACATGCAATTGTCGGAGAAATAATGACATTACAGATTGATCAAAATAAAGGAAATTTCCGCTTCATATATAACAGCAAATTAGTTGCAGTAAATAATATTGAACATGTGGCATCTGATCTGGCGCTATTGTCGAATGTCATTGCAGACACGAAAAATTTAAATATGACTGCAAATGAACTTCCAATATACGCATTTTCACGGTGAGATATTGCACCAAAATTAGCAAAAACTGCCGTAAACCCTCGCTCAATGCGAGGGTGTCGCAAAAAATCAATGAGGTTGCGTCAGTTATTTCCGCGCAGGAACTTCAACATAGCCTGCCTCCAACCCGATCACCTCCACACCTTGAGGAACGGCATGCCCCGGTGTCACGACAATCTGCTGGGTTTGTGCGTTTAATTCACGGCGATAAGTGACGAAAGTTCGTCCATCAGGGCCGGTATGTAATGCCTCGGCTGGCAAGGCCAATCCACGTTCATTGCGATAGGTGACAATAGCCAGTTTCGCACTCATACTCAGCCGGATACGCTGCCGCTGTTCGGGAGTAAGAGGATCAATTGCCACTAATAGATCATAGGTTACACCCGCTCCCTGCATCTCCTTTGAACTCCCTTGTACACCAATTGTCTTAATTTGCCCCCGTAGAGATAGCCCGGCAAAACCATCCCCGGTTATCTCAACCGGCATTCCTTCATACACCTGATAAAGGTCAGCCTCTTCAATACGCGCTACCGCCTGGATTTGCTCCAAATTGATTACCCCTAACAGAGGTGTTCCCTGAGTGACACGTGTCCCCTTTTGAATAAATACCCCCTTATCTGATTCCGGTACCTGAGGGCGAATAACAATGCCATCAAAAGGAGAAACCAATTCACGTTGGGCTTGCTGGATCTGAAGCGCCTGATAACGCGATTGAGCATTAGCTAATTCCATATCAGCAATCTGGCGATTCTCCCCTGTGCCTTTATCGAGAGCAACACTCAGTTCCGCCTTAGCGGCGGCAAGATCGAGCTGTTGAACTCTGACCTGCTGCTCCAGTGTATCAACCTCCATACGGGGAACAATGCCACGCTCGAACAAAGCCCGGGTATCGGTTAGCTTACGTTCGGTATCGCTCAAACTTAACTGAGCATTCGTTAAAGCTCTACGTACCCTAGCGACATCCTGACTGTTCTCCCACCCCACCAAATCTTGTACGGTTTTTTGGGCTTTCAACAGTTCCGTGAGCGCCTGCCGCAACTGAATGTCCAATTGTGTCGTATCAAGGCTCAACAGGGGTTGCCCACGCTTAACGCGCTGGCCTTCAGTTACCATCACTTCAGCAATAACACCATCAAATGGCGCGGCAATCGTCAAACTGGTTGCCGCCTGAATACGGCCAACTAACCCAAGACGATTTTCGAGTCGTTGAGGTTCAACATGCACCCACCGTTGCGGTGATGATGTATCAATTGAAGAAGAAAACAAAACATAAGCAATGGTAGCCCCAATGACTAATGCAACAGCAAGTGTCACGAGCCAACGAGTCTTATATCTGAAACGGGCAAGTCCCCTGATCTTAGTCATTAAGTGCAATATCCCAACTCCCTAACGTAGTACCCAACGTTTCGTCCAACTCCGCTTGTGCATTTAAGTAAGTGATCAACGCATTGAGACGAACATTCTCTGCATTACGCAAATCGGTTTCAAAACTCAAGACTTGAAAGTTACTGGAGCGGCCCACCGTCAATTTTTCACGTTCAATCTCCAGCTTGCGCAGAGATAGATCCCTGGCACGCTGGGCGATCTCATATTGACGCCAACGCGTACCAATATCGCGTACCGCATTACCCACATTACGTTCTAGTGACTGTTTCGCCTCAGCAAGACGAATGTCCTGGTTCTGAACATCAACCCGCGCCCGCACTTCCGCCTGGCGCTGACTCAAATCGCCAATGGGTATCTCTACCTGAACACCGGCGTAATTTTCCCAATTACGAGAACGGTTTGATCCTGTTCGATCACGTACCTGACTAGCACCACCCACTAAAGAGACATCCCATAAACGTTCGTTACGGGCAACGGTCAGGTTAATTGCAGCCTGCTCCGCCGTAATCAATTGAGTGAGATACGATGGCTGTTGCTCTTGTGCCAAATGTTGCGCTTGGAGCAGGTTAATATCTACGCGCTTAGCTTCCAATCTGTCAGTAGCCTTTACCTGCGTTTGTAAGTCTAAGGCGAGCAATCGCAGCAATTCTAAACGACTGGTATCCAATTGATTAGCCGCTTCCTCCGCAGCCAGCTCCTGCATTGCAACATCAGCCTCCGTCTGGACAATCTCAAAAGCTGCCATTCTGCCTGCGGAAATCATAGCCTTGTTAACCTCCAGCAGTTGACGCGAACGTTCAAGAGCATCACGTGCGATTTGTAATTGTTCTTGAGCACGCAACAATCCACGATAAGCCATAATAACTTGCGTGATAGTCTGGGATACCGTCGCTTTTAGGTTCAAACGATTTGTTTGCTCCATCAATTGAGCAAGACGTACAGGTGCTGTGGCCACATCTTTGCCGGCACCACGCAACAAAGGCTGAATAACTGAGAATGAAACACCATCATTACGGCTACGACCTGCATTGTCTGCCCATGTCGTCCGATTCGTCCAAGATAGACTGAATCGAGTACCATATTCTCCAAGCAGCGTAGATGTGGGTGTAATCTCGCTCTGGCGATAGCGATCGCTTTGATTACGAGCAGCAATATAACGGCTATTAATCAGTAATTTTGGCGTAAAACGATCTTCAGCAACGCGTAAATCGAATTTCTGTGCAATTCGATCCAGATAAGCACTGCGAATCGAACGATTATTTCGTAACCCTAAATAGATTGCATCGCTGAGTGTCAGACCAATAGTTTTCTGATTAAGCGAAATTGTATCCGTTGCAGGCATGGTTGCCTGTGATGGATTCAACGGCTCCGCTAACGCTGGTTTGACAGATGCAACTATTATCAAGGCAATGATGATGCCAATAGCACGTTGAAAAACTTGGCTAATCATCACGAAGTGCCTCTACAGGTTGTAATCTGGCAGCCGCTAATGCCGGATTGATACCGAAAAATAGACCAATCACTAATGAACTAGCAATACCCAGAGGCAAAGAGAATAGGGATAACGTAAATACCCAACCCGAAAATTTTACAAATAGGTATCCCGCCACTACCCCCAATAATGAACCAACCATTGCACCAGCAATTGCCAGAATGGCAGCCTCCAACATAAACAGTATACCAATATCCATAGGCCGAGCTCCCAAAGCCATACGAACACCAATTTCACGCCTACGTTCCGAAACATTCATCAGCATGACATTCATCACGCCCACACCTCCCACCAGCAACGAAATTCCCCCTAAGCCCGCGAGCAAATAGGAAAATGTTCTTGCCTGACGCGTCAATCCATCAAGCAATTGTTTCGGGATATCAACTTCAACCTGACGACCTTTTGATAATGAGACAAGATAGTCACGTAACGACACCGCGTCACTGTTTAGCGTTGTTGTGTCACGTGCTCTGGCAATAACGCTTCCAATTTCTGGCGCAGGCCGCAACCGCCGCATTGCTTCGATAGGCAGTATGACGGAATCATCAATAGAACCGGGGAGTAAAGGGTTCGGTCCCTGAACAGCGAGAAGTCCTATCACTTCAAACAGATATTCCCCAATCTGCAATTGATTACCTATCCGAATAGGTTGATTAGCGACTTTTAATTGTTTGGCAATATTCGCTCCGAGCACGGCATAGGTCGTTTGGCGATCATAGTCCGATAGAAAACGCCCCTGCTCGATTTGTAAATCCAACACCGCAGCCAGATCAGAGGATGTACCGGTAATATTCGTATCGATCCCTTGTCCTTGAAAGCGTATACGGGTTGAGTGCAATGTGAGGGGCGCAGCATGTGTGATAGTCGGTATTGTACGAGTCAGCGCCTGAGTATCCAGCGTAGATGGCGCGGGTTTGACATCGGTACCTGGAGTAAAACTGAAATGAGCAACTAAAATATTGCTTCCCATACTTTTAAAAGTGCTGATAGCTTCATTAACAGCATTATGACCGATGTTTAAAAGTGCAATGACAGAAGCACACCCAACTGCAATACCAAGCAAAGCAAGCAAGGAGCGCCTTCCTAGCAGACGCAGACTACCCAGTGATTCACACAGGGCCTGCGCGAAGGAAAAACCGTAGCGACCAGAATTCACATTAAGCATCGAGGCTATCCAGCCACAGATCAGTTTCGGAAAGCCGCCCACCATTAACATAGAGGCAGCGCTGCATATTTTTGGCTATGGCTTCATCATGTGTAACCATGACGAGCGTAACGCCTTGCTCACGGTTCAATGACAGAAGAAGTGCCATAATATCACGTGCTGTAGCACTATCGAGATTGCCTGTCGGCTCATCTGCCAGAATCAAAGAAGGCTTACCAACCAAGGCTCTGGCAATGGCAACACGTTGCCGCTGTCCCCCGGAGAGATCAGCCGGACGATGGTAAATACGACCCGCCAGACCAACCAACTCAAGCTGGTATTTCGCTTCCTGCCGAGCTAGAGAACGAGAATATCCACGATATAACAATGGTAGCGCTACATTATCCAACGCCTGCATTCTGGGAAGTAAATTAAAACTCTGAAACACGAAACCAATTTCCTGATTTCTTATTCTCGCCCGTTCATTAGGAGTAACATTTGTTATATTAACGCCACTAAACTGAAAATATCCAGAAGAGGGTTGATCCAGTAAACCAAGAATATTGAGTAAAGTACTTTTACCCGAACCGGAAGCACCGACAATAGCACAACTTTGTCCGCGCATGATGGTGAATGATATTTCATCAAGTACTGGGTAATATTTTTTCCCCATACGATAAGATCGACAAATATTTTCCATGTAAATCAGGGCTTCCTGACATGGGGAAGTGGTGATTGTCATGTCTAATTTATTCATCGTTTTTAACATCCATTAAACGTATCGCTGACTCCACTTGATTGTTTAGCAGGTTTTATATCATGGGGAAATCCTGTTGTAAAAGATTACGGTCTAAGTGACTGGCAAAAGCATCGAATAGCAAAATATATTAGATTAACTTAACATAAATTCAAATTCCCCATTGCTTTTTGGTGTTAATCCACCCAAATTACTCCTGCCTACTTTGGTATTGCGTACATGCTTTTATAAAAATTCAGGAGATACACGGCGCGAGATCAAAATGTATATCTAAGTTCTCGCAATAGAAAATTATCAGGTATTGGGGTAATGGCTATGAAATTAAAAAAAATATTTGGTATTGGTGGCGCTTTATTGTTAACTATATTCTCACAGACAGTACCTGCGGCAAGTGGCAGCTATCACTCTTCAGTTGTTTTGCCCACACTATATTCTAAAAATTTCTTAGAAACTGTTAACGTTCCTATTGTCGGTTCTCCTCCTGCAACAGGAAAGATTAACAATGTATCTTGGACTTGGAATGTTGTTGGATGGCCTCAGAATTTATCGGTTTATCTTTGTCAGGGAGATACCAGCAGTTGCATAGATATATCACGCACACGAAGAATGTCGACAGACGCATTTAATAAGAGAAGCCCGGCACAACAGTTCCTTTTCGCCTTAAAGGTTGGAAACGGTAACGTTATGCCGATAGCAGGTCAAACCGGAGAAATTACTGTCAGTTGGCAATAACACTTCAATATACCCTATGGATTTCAAGTTGCATCGCGACGGCAAGGGAACGAATCCCCGGGAGCATAGATAACGATGTGGCCGAGGTGAGTGAGTGCAGCCAACAAAGAGGCAGCTTGAAAGATGACGGGTATAACTCGCCAAAGATTGCCGTCAGCATGATAGGCGGCAATTCTGACTTATTTTGAAGGTACTCGTGACTTCTATACAAGTTTTGATGGGTAGCCACATTTCGAGACGTGAATTATCGTTAGGATCGGCTGGCAAAAATCCATATTGCTGATAAAACGGAATAACTTCTGAGGTCATAGGATCAACAAACAGCCCAATCGCTGAAACTTGCTGTGCGACCAACACTGTCCGATAAATGGCATCAATCAATAGCTGTTCACCTATCCTTTGCCCCTGATGTGAACAATCCACAGCAAGTCGGGCCAATTTTACCGCACTAAGTGGATGAGGATATTTTTTGTAATCCCTATAGGCAAGCGGAGTTGTCACCGAATATCCGGTAAGTGTGTGATATCCGATTATAATCGTGGGCACGGAATCTCGGCAGGCCACATAAGTTTTTGAAATATGCTTTACGGTTTTCTGCCGAGCTTGCTGTTGTAAGAACTTATTTAATTCACTGACACCACAATCAAACGCTTTACGACCATGTTGCTGGGTGATTTCTTTAATGATTACCGACATTCACTGTATCCTTATAGTGCTTTGCGGCTTTAAGTAGTTTAGCATTTGCTTTTGGCGGGTTTTCCAAAGCTGCCAGCAAAGCATCAGCCCCCTCTATCGAAAGATGTAAGGTTTCAGTTCGTTCAATCACGTTACGCGCTCTCTCCATTGCCGATTCAATAAGAAACTGTGAAAGTGTTGCGCCGGAGTAATCAGCCGCCCTTTGTATGATCTCTTGAATCTCTATGGAAGTTCTTGCAACTAAACGGGTCTCTTTACGTTCTGTATTAGTAGCCATGATTTCATCTGCATTTTTAGTCCATATAAACATGGTGCCATTATGGCATACAAAATAGACGTTTATCCATATGTATGCCGAAAAGGCATACATAGATACTCAAGGATATATTATTCCTACCGATAAGATGACGGCTCTAGCCGCCATCTTGGTATCTCTTGGATGGTTAATCCTATTTAATCCTATGGCAGTTCAACCCCCTTATAACCAGATAAAATCAACTCCCATTCCCGTTGGGCAAACCATGTCTGGGCTTTGCCATCATAATGAAGACTATCAGGTAGAAAAACACCAAACTCAGTCGCCTTTCCGGTATAGTCGGGTGAATTCCGTGCATCAATTAGCGTTCGATATTGGGGATCATCAGCGATAACATTATTGATTGCCTTGAGCACATAGCGGGTGTTGATGGGATCAAACGCAACTGAAAGTGGATAATACAATCTCCACGGTATACTGCGAGAACCCAAAGCATCACTGATACCAGTAATGATACGGGTAAAATTCCACTCTGATATCTGTGCCGCCAATAAACTTTCGGTTTCTGCTTCCCATTGGTTCCAATGGACAGCCAAAATGCGAGGATTTTTGCCTAGCTTACACAGTGATTCGACTGCCATGCGCAAAGTTCTGACCGCGCGGGGATAGAGTGATTCCACATCGCAGGGATCACGCTCAGGCGCCCAACGATTATCTGGTGGATTATCCAGATACATACCCTGACCACCCCAGCCCATCAAAATGACATAAAGATCAGGCAAATTAAGCGCATTCCCCTGATTTATATGGTCTTGCCAAAGTTTAGCAAAACGGTTGGCAGCATTGACGGAGTGATTTTGATTGCCACGAAGTAAACCAACAGGAGCACCAATATTGGCATTACCAAAGCTAGTCAGCCCTGTCCAGTTGATTGCGGGAAAGTCAACGCTGTAAACTTCTGGCAGAGATAATGTGAATACGTTTTTTAAACCTTGTGTAATTTCTTCATCTTGTGGTAATTGTGTTCCATGACCATAACTATTTGATTGCCCAAGGATGATAAATAATGGGGCATCATTAGGTCCCCACGGAGAATATTTTATTTCTGGAAAATAAGGTTGTTTATCTGTCATCAGTTTTCCTCTTGATATGATTTAAGTTATTAGGTCTATTCTCTTCGCCAAAGTATAATTAATTTATGGAAGATAAAAATTATTTGGCTAATCAATCATATTTATGGTGCGAGAATGTAAAACTGTTTTAAAATAAAATAAATAAATCCCTGATTAGCCATTATTAATATCAGATTATTATGTTCTTACTTTTTTCTTTAAAATATAAATCTAATATTGTTCTTCATAGGTTAATTGTTAATATTTCACGATGTATTCCCCTTTGGCAAAAAAGATGCTGAAATATAGCAACTGATCTATACCCTATGGATTTCGAGATGCATCGCGGCGGCAAGGGAGCGAATCCCCGGGAGCATAGATAACTATGTGACCGGGGTGAGTGAGTGCAGCCAACAAAGAGGCAACTTGAAAGATAACGGGTATAATCCTCATGAAAATACACCTATTAGTCTAATCTGGCAAATAAAAACACAACTCATAAAAACAAGTCGATTTAATAAATAATGTTTAAGTTTTCCGTCATAAAATAAGATTTTATTTCTGAAAAAAAATTTATTGAAAATATGCAAATAATATATTGCTACATTTAAAAATATAGTTATAAACTATAAAAACATTAATCCAGTAATTCATACAATAAATAAATAAATAAATAAATAAATAAATAAATAAATTACGCATCCCTAAAAATTATAATAGCGGCACACTATAAATAACAAAATAATAAACATTATAACCAGCTCATTGTATATTAAGGAACTGGTTATTTATTTTTAAACTTTTTTAACTAATATACCTTAAAACAAAATCAGATATTACCTGACCAAGTTAAATGCAATATGGATAATTTATTTACTGTCATAAAATAATTATTGTTTTAGATGGTTAAAATGCAATTAATAAAATTAGAATTACTGATAATAATTACTGAGATTTAAATAAAAATGCTATCTTAATAAGAATAATTTTTACAATTCGCGGATAAAAACGGACTTAAATTCTCCGGGCTTGCCAAAAAGCTTTCTTCCAGTAAACATTATTCATAGATGAACGAGTAACACCTTTATGGGTTGATGCATGAATAAACTGGTTATTGGCGTCATAAATGCCAACATGTAACCCATGTTCGCCACTAGCTGTTCTGAAAAAGACCAAATCACCCGGCATTAAATCGCTTTTATCAATACGGGTCCCTAATTTTATTTGCCCACCGGTAGTACGAGGTAATTGAATATCAAACCGATCACTGAAAGTACGGTAAACAAAACCAGAACAATCTACCCCCCGGCGATCCATTCCACCATAATGATATGGTGTACCACGCCATTGATTAAGCTGCTCCTTAAGCTGAGCAATCACCATGATTGGATCAGAAAGCGCCGTCTTTAACACAGGAGCCGGAGTCCTGGGGGCATGACTGGAACAGCCAATAAGTAACAGACTGAACAATAAGAGTAACTCTTTTATTCTTATTATCATTAACCCCTCCTCATAAAATCAGCAAAGCAAGGTGACTCTATCCAGAACTCAATAAAAAAACAAGTCTGTACTTTAAGTAAAACAGTTAAATAGTTATTTCCTTCTTCATTCTGGACGGCTAATCAACCAGACACCATACAAAATAAAAATCACGCCCGCAGTTTTCAATAATGTGATGGTTTCATTAAACCAAGGCAATAAAGCCACCATTAAATAGACAAAGACATAACTTAAGCTTATTAATGGATAAGATTTATTTAATGGTAAATATTTTAGCGTAAATAACCAACACAACATAGATAATAGATATCCAGCCAGACCAGCCATTACCGCCACCAGAGAATGGCGATGACTCCATAGCCACTCAATATCAAACCAATGCAAACCAAGATTCAACGCTGGCAAATTGACAACACCCCATTTCAGTAATAACTGGGCTATTGTCACCAGTAATACACTAATTAATCCCCAAATATAACCTTTCATTCATTCAAGCTCATCAGCAAAATTCCCAACATGATAAACACAACCCCACTCCAATGTTTTATGCCCGCTTTTTCCTGATAGAAAAATTTCCCCGCCAAAGTGACCATAATAAAATTTATACTCAACATTGGATAAGCAATTCCTAACGGCAATATCTGTAATAAACGAAGCCAAAATAACATGCCAACAGCCAATAGAATCACAGCCCCTATTAACCATTTCAGCGCAGATGCCCGCTGATAAACATCACTGCGCCAACACATCACAGCCTGCTTCTGACATAACTGACCAGCACATGTCAGCAAGCTAATCAGCAACAATAAAGAGAAACTTATCATGGTTGCTTCTCATAAACCAAAATAGCAAAGCGATAATTGCGACTAATTTGATCTGCCTTTGGCAAATCAGGTAATTTTTCATCTTTATATAAATGAAAGAGTACTGATACCCGCCCTTCTTTACGTGCTTTCGCTAACCATTGCGGAAAATCTTTATAGCTGATATATCGATATCGTCTATCTGGATAATTCAACCCATATTCCAGTTCTCCCCAACGTTCAAACATATAAATATCACTACGCTTCATCTCCCAAGCGACACTGGTCGCAAGACCAACACTTTCCGACAGGATATAGCGACTGCCTGCAAGTTCCTGATGGTGTAACTTAATAAAGTTCTGCGGTAATTTGGAATTAACGGTATTTTCAGGCAAAGCATGACCTATCACTAAACTGACAACAATGGAGCAAAATGCCGCCAATAACCAGTATTTCCCATTCAACGCAAAACACAGATAACCGATAATTCCCCAAATACCAAAAGCAACAATCGCTAAAACCCATTTAAGCCATTCTGATGGCTGATATAAAGCGTGTTTTGTCACTACTTCCATAGCAAACAGAACTATTACCGCCAGCAGACCAAGAAATACGTTAACCATTCCATTGATCTTAAGTAACTCCATCTTGCCATTTTTAACGCAATCGGCACCAAATTTAGCCATCATCATTGCCAATGGCGCCATACAGGGCAGGATATAAGTTGGCAATTTTCCCTTCGCAATACTGAAAAATAACAATGGCACGACAAACCAGCAAAGTAGAAAAAACATTTCAGGATTGGATTTTCTTTCTTTCCAACTTTTCATCACTGCCCCAGGTAATAATCCCAACCACGGGATCACACCAAGAATAAGAATGGGTATGTAATACCAGAACGGTGCAATATGCTGTGCATCATCGGAAGAAAAACGCTTAATATGTTCAACCCAGAAGAAATAGTGCCAATAATCAGGCTCACGTAGGGCAATTGCAATCACCCACGGTAAACTGATTGCTATCGCCGAAATAATGGCAAGTGGGCCAAAGCAGACTATTTGCAGGACCCGCTTCTGATAAATGACAATGGGCAACATCACAATGACCGGAACAGCCAATGCCAGAAACCCTTTAGTCATAAAACCCATACCACAGCACAAACCGAGCACCAAATATGCCATTATCCGCCGTCTGGTACAGTCTGTTTTTAGCCCCCAGAAGCTACACATCATGGCAGCCGTTACCCACAAAGAAAACATCGGATCGAGTACGCTATAAGTGCCAATGGCAAATACCAGAAACATTGAGATGTAGATAAGGCTAGTGGCAAAAGCAATATGCCGGTTATGCCACATCATCATAGCAAGTCGATATAATAAAATTGCGCTGATAAAAATACAGAAAACCGATCCAAAACGGACAGCAAAATTATTATCACCAAAAATCCATTGGCTAATATTATTGATCCAATAACCCGCTACAGGCTTTTCAAAATAACGAATATCCAGCAAATACGGAACAATCCAGTCTCCTCGTTGCAGCATTTCACGACTGATTTCTGCATAACGAGTTTCATCAGGCTGCCATAATAGGCGGCCATTCAGGGGTAATAAATAGGTAAGGACAAAAAAAAGAGCCATCAAAAAGGCCCCAACCTTACACGCCCGGTTATTCAACATAGATAAGTTAAGCCTCTTGTTGGCATCCTAACCACCCTTCTCTACCGGGAAATTCAGAACGAACAATTCTCCCGACAGGTAGTCTTTGTATATTTTCAGGTAGTAGATGGCTCAATGCACAAAATTGTATGTTTTCCTGATGAACCATTTCCAACAGTGTTGCAAACTCTGTGGACTTGGACATCCCTTCAACTTCCGTATGGATGGTATATACCGGAACTCCCTGGCTGTTTTTCATCTTATCCAAGATAAACTGGTTAAAATCTTCATCTTTAACCTGAATGCCTATCACTTCGTCATAAGTTGGCAACGTCACCGGAATTTGCACGGTACCAAGAGTACCATCAGGCAAGATGGGCCTGAATGGATGAGTTCCCCGACAATCGCTGTTGTAATCAAAACCAAACTGTTGCTTTACCGCGAGTACGCGTTCATCAGCCCGCCAACCCGCAACAGCAGAACACGTTACCCGTTGACCAATTGCCTGTACCAATGCATCCACGCCCAATTTAACCTGCTCTGTTAACTGAGCTTCAGACCAACGGCCAACTTTCGCCTGCCAACGCTGATGATCCCAGGCATGCAGACCCACTTCATGGCCTGCATTCAGCGTTTGTTTCATCAAGTAGCCTAAATCTTTAGCAATCTTCTTACCCGGCCATGCAGTCCCCGCCAGTAAAATATCAAGACCATACAGAGATGCTGCATTTGACCTCAACATTTTCCATAAGAATTTTGGCCGTAAAAGACGCCACAAATGGCGCCCCATATTATCCGGCCCAACACTAAAGAAAAAACTGGCCTGAATCTGATGTTTTGCCAAAATTTTGAGCAGCTTCGGTACTCCTTCAACGGTTCCTCGATAAGTATCCACATCAACTCTCAAGCCAATTTGTTTCATTAATTTTTCCCTAATTCTTCCACGGCGCCACGCAAGAAGAAATCCAGTGTTTCATTTATCGTCTGTTTCATGTCAATGGTTGGTTTCCAACCTAGTAACCGCTCCGCATTTTTAATACTTGGCTTACGGTGTTCAACATCCTGATAACCTTTACCGTAGTAACTGCCACTTTCAACCTTTTTAAATCCAGCAAATGGAGGAAAATGATCTCTCAATTCATGGTCTTCAAAGCTATCAAGTAATATTTCTGCCAATTGGCGAATACTGGCTTCATTAGTTGGATTACCAATATTGATAATTTGACCGTCACATAGCCCCTCTCGGTTTTCAATAATACGAAACAGCGCCTCAATACCATCATTAATATCAGTAAAACAGCGTTTCTGTTCGCCACCGTCTACTAGTTTGATCGGTGAACCTTCAACTAAGTTCAATATTAATTGTGTGATCGCTCTGGAACTGCCAATACGTGCGGAGTTCAAATTATCCAAACGTGGCCCCATCCAGTTAAATGGACGAAATAGTGTGAATTTGAGTCCTTCTTTCTCGCCATATGCCCAGATAACACGATCTAACAATTGCTTAGATACAGAATAGATCCAACGCTGTTTATTGATTGGACCAACAATCAGACGAGAGTCATCTTCATCAAATTCTTTATCATCACACATTCCATAAACTTCTGATGTGGACGGGAATATAATTCGTTTATTGTATTTAACGCAATAACGGACAATCTTTAGATTCTCTTCAAAATCCAATTCAAATACACGCAGCGGATTACGGGTATATTCAATTGGAGTCGCAATGGCTACCAATGGCAAAACGACATCACACTTTTTAATGTGATATTCGATCCATTCAGTATGGATATTGATATCACCTTCAATGAAGTGAAAACGCGGATTACTAATAAAACGCTCAATGGCGGAAGAACCGATATCCATACCATAAATATCATAGTTGCCATCACGTAATAGACGTTCTGTTAGATGATTACCGATGAAGCCATTCACACCGAGAATTAATACACGTTTCCGGTGGTTAATTTGAGTAGTTGCCTTTGGGCCAACACGTACATCAGTCACCATGCTCATATCTACTGCCAGGCGGTGGCCCTGAACATACAAACCCGATTCACTTTGCCCATTGATAATTTCTAACGTGCCTTTTCCACAGGCAATAATTAACGGATCTACCGATAATACTGTTCCCGGCTGTTTGTCATGCGTCTCATTCAACGGGCAGGCACGCCAGATAGTAATCTTACGCTCACCTAAGAAAGTAAATGCCCCAGGATATGGCTCAGTTACTGCCCTGACAAGATTGTTAATTTCAGTAGCTGATTTGTGCCAGTCAATCTCACCATCCACGGCAGTACGACGCCCAAAGTAAGTTGCCTGACTTTCATCTTGAGGTATGGCAGGATAAATTCCCGCTTTGATCTGGGGTAATACTTGATCAAACAGTTTTTCCGCTGCTTCACGAATTTTACCGTGCAAAGTCAACGCGGTATCTGTCTCTGCAATAGCAACCTTATGCTGAGCAATAATATCCCCTGCATCAGGTTTCAACACCATTTTATGCAGGGTTACACCTGTTTCCACTTCACCATTCAAAATCGCCCAGTTAATCGGGGCACGACCACGGTATTTTGGCAACAGTGAACCGTGCAGATTGAATGCACCTGTACTCGCCAGCGATAAAATATCTTCACTCAACATATCTCGGTAATAAAAAGAGAAAATCACATCAGGTTTCAGTTCCCGGATACGTTCAATCCAAAGAGGATGATTAACATTTTCTGGCGCAAAAACCGGCAGCGCCAAATCTGCACTTAAACGGGCAACAGAAGAGAAAAAATGGTTTTCATTAGGATCATCTGTATGGGTAAATACCGCCTGAATATCAAAACCAGCTTTGGTTAAAGCATTGATCCCGACACAGCCGATATCATGATAGGCAAATACAATTGCTTTCATTTAGTACTCTTCCTGGTTGTCGTTGGTCTTGTTATCTCCGACCACTTTTTGAATAAAATAACGTGGGCGTGCACGAACATCGTTATAGATACGGCCTATGTATTCACCTAATAAGCCCATCGCGACGAACTGCGCGCCAATAAATATGAAAAGGAGAGCAAACAGGGTAAATACCCCTTCTGCTGCCCATATGGCACCGAAAATCAGACGTAAAACCATCAATAATACAGCCAGCAAAAAACCAGAAACTGCAATCACGCTTCCTACCACACTCAGTAAACGCAAAGGTGCTGTTGTCAGGCAGGTTAGCAAGTCATACATCAGATTAATCAGCTTCATGAAGCTATATTTGGAATCACCAAATTCACGCTCTGCATGAGCGACATCAATCTCAATGGTTTTGCGGGCAAAAGTGTTTGCCAGAATAGGAATAAAGGTGCTGCGCTCATGGCACTGCAACATGGCTTCAACAATATGGCGACGATAGGCACGGAGCATACAGCCATAATCGCCCATAGAACGGCCTGTTGCCTTAGTAATCATCGCATTGATGATTTTTGAAGCTGTTTTACGGAACAGAGAATCCTGCCGATTAGCTCGGCGAGTACCCACAACGTCATAACCTTGTTCAGCTGTTTTCACAAGACGGGGGATCTCTTCTGGCGGATTCTGTAAATCAGCATCAAGCGTAATAATTAAATCACCATTGACCTGATTAAACCCCGCCATAATCGCTGAATGCTGACCATAATTACGATTAAGTAAAATTGCGATAATATGATTTTCAGGTTGTTCCGCGGCCTGAATCAGAATTTCCGCAGATTTATCACTACTACCATCATCGACAAGAATAAGCTCATATTCCTGAGTCAATTGTTTACAGGCTGCTAAGGTTCTTTCCAATAAAAGAGGCAAACTTTCTTCTTCGTTATAAATTGGAATAACAACAGAAACTTTTTTAATTTGTTCAAATGACACTTATCTGTGCTCCGAAATAATTTCTTGTAAAGCATCAGTGACACGATCTACATCATCATCACTCATATCAGGAAAGAGTGGCAATGAACAGAGTGTTACTGAATTCCATTCTGATTCAGGTAATGACAACTGCGGATACCGATCCCGATAATATTTTTGTGTATGTGCAGCTCTGAAATGCAAACCTGTGCCAATATTCTTGTTTTTCAAACGTTCCATTAATGTGTCGCGATCAATGCCACAAACATCCTTATTAACCCGCACCATAAATAGATGATGTGCATGAATATGCTCATAATCGGGCACACTTAACATCTGCAAAGGCGAATCTTTTAATGCCGTTGAATAACGGGCGACAATTTGCCGACGGCGAATATTCATTGATTCCAATTTACTTAATTGCACAACAGCAATCGCAGCGTGAATATCAGATAAATTATATTTGTAACCCGGTTCTACAACTTCCGCCTGTGGTCTCCTGCCTTGAATCTGACGATCAAAAGCATCAATACCCAATCCATGAAACTTTAGACATCGAATTCGTTCAACAAGTTCATTGTTATCAGTAGCAATTAACCCCCCTTCTGCACAAGTGGCATTTTTTATGGCATGAAAAGAGAAAATCGCTGTGCCATGCTCACCAATCCATTCATTCTTATAACGGGTTCCTAATGCATGAGCGGCGTCTTCAATCAAGGGAATACCCGCCTCCTGAGCAATTCCACGCAATATATCTAAATCACAAGGCGCACCGGCATAGTGAACCGGAATAATCGCTTTGGTTCTGGAAGTAATCGCTTTTTTCACTGTCTGCGCGTCGACCATTAAAGTATGACGATCAACATCAATCATGATTGGTTCAGCACCAAGCAAGCAGATCATATTTATTGTGGAAACCCAAGTTTGAGACGGTGTAATCACTTCGTCACCAGGGCCAATTCCCAGTGCCATTAGTGTCAGATGCATACCCGCCGTTGCCGAGGCCAAAGCAACCGCATGTTTGCAACCAAACATGCGGCAAAAGTCCTGTTCCAATTGATGATTTTGCGGGCCTGTTGTAATCCACCCCGAACGAAGAACCTTCTCTACTGCCTGAATTTCTTCATCACCGATTGCAGGACGAGAAAATGGAAGAAAGCTATCCATAAAACACAGTCCAATTCATTCATAATATAACGATATATTAGATGACTATATTTGAACGAATCGTAAACACAGGTATGATTTAGCAAATTAAGTGGAAATTACAATAGATTCACGGCAGGTACGTACATAAGGCTGGGCTATAATTCAGGCAAAAAAACCCGCCAATATTTATCTGTCTTTTCTGGCACGCATTTGATATCAGCGGCAAAAACTCTGGAGAGCGTATTTTCTTTCATTACCTCATCCGGCTTTCCATTCGCAACCAGTGATCCATCAGCAAGCAACCAGATCCGATCAGCTTTATCATAGCTATGATTGAGATCATGACCACTCATGACTACGGTTCCACCGAGTTCACAGAATTTCTTTATCAACAGATCAAGTGCCGCGACCTGAGTGATATCAAGATTATTCGTAGGCTCATCCAAGAGCAATAATTTGCCTTCCAAATTGATTGATGGCCAGACTTGTAAAAAAACTCCGGTTAATCGCACCCTTTGCCATTCACCACCAGATAGATTGCCTACAGGTGTCTCTAGAAACTTTCCCAACTTAAAAAAGGAACAGAGTTCTGACAACACACCGTCACAATTAACAAGATGAGCTGCTAAATGCAGTTGCAAATATTGAAAAACCGGCATTATTGGCACAGAAGAAATTTGCTGGCTAAGCCATGCTCTGTAGCGTGCTAATTGGCAGTGACTATATTGACTAAGGCACTTTTGTTGCAAATCGATTGCACCACTATAGGGTAAAATACCGGCCATACAGGCTAATAGTGTACTTTTTCCTGAACCATTCGGCCCAATGATATGTATCTGTTCACCTTGTTGTACCAACGCTGTCAGCGGCATTAATCGGTTTCGTACTGATACCTGATTGAGAGCCATCAACTGATTAGTCACTTGCACATTATTCACTTTTTAACTCCAGTCTCTAACCCTCAATAATAACCAAATGAAGACTGGCGCACCCAATGTTGCAGTTACAACACCAATCGGTACTTCTGCATTATTCAAGCTAAGACGAGATAGCAGATCAGCCAGCAATAATCCATAACCGCCGGATAGAACACAGGCAGGCAGTAGAGTTTTATAATCTGTTAGGCCGCATAAACGCAAAATATGTGGAATAACCAAACCAATAAAGCTAATTGTTCCAGCAAGTGCAACACTTAACCCTACCAACAACCCAACAGCAAAGACAAATAAATTACGCCAATAATAAAGTGAGATACCTAGCTGTTGGGCCTGTGTTTCTCCCAGTGAAAGAAAATTAAGTACTTTTCCTTGTCTGCTCAACCAAATAATCAAAGGAAACAAAGCGACTACCAACCATTGATGCCGCCAGTCTATTCCACTAAAACTCCCCATCATCCAATACATTAGCTGACGCAAGTCCAGGCTAGTACTAAAATAAACCATCCAGGTCATTAACGCACCAGAGGCAACACCAAAAGCAACCCCTACCAACAACAAACGGGCGTTATTCAGATAACGATTTCTTGAAAAGGTCAGCAATATCATTGTGACGGTCAGCGCACCGAGCACAGCGCCAATACTTAATAACCAGAACGGCGCAATGCCATGAAACATCAACACCAAAAACACCACCACCACGCCAGCACCATTACTGACCCCCAATAGCCCAGGTTCCGCCAACGGATTTTCAAACAGTGCCTGCATTACTGCACCCGCCACAGTCAGGCTCGCACCTACAGCAACGACAGCTAATACACGAGGAAAACGTAACTGCCACACAAACAATTGACCTGTTTCAGAAAACCATTTATTAGGCCAGATCCAATTTTCCCCAGCACAAAGCGAGAGAAAAAAAACGAGTAAAAATAAACACGTGAGAATTGCCAGAAAACGATAATCATGTCTTTTCTGACGAGTCACTAATTCAGCGATAGAATGAGTGGATTGCATGGTAAATCAAGCTCATGAGGGAGGATCATTTAAGAAAAAGGCCGCTATTGATGCGGCCTTTTTGATTATTCTTTAGGTGTGGCTTTCTCAACCCTGCTTTTTAACTTCTGACCAGGACGGAATGTCACTACTCGGCGAGCTGTAATCGGAATGTCCTCACCAGTCTTAGGGTTACGTCCCGGACGTTGGTTTTTATCCCGTAAATCAAAGTTGCCAAATCCAGACAATTTTACCTGCTCACCATTCTCCAAAGAACGACGCACTTCTTCAAAGAATAATTCAACCAGATCTTTAGCATCACGCTTGCTAATTCCCAGTTTCTCAAACAGATTTTCTGACATTTCAGCTTTAGTAAGCGCCATAAGTTCAGTCCCTCAAGGATGCTTGGAATCGCTGTTTCAGCACTGCAACACATTTATTAATCGTCGCAGCAATCTCTTCTTCTTCCAGTGTACGCGCGGTATCCTGCAAGATAAAACTTATAGCAAGGCTCTTATGACCCTCTGCTACACCTTTACCACAATACACGTCAAACAAGTTTATGCCAACTATATGATTTACGCCAACTTTCTTGCATTCAGCCAAAACATCTTCTACAGCAACATTTTCAGGCACCACGATCGCAATATCACGACGGTTTGACGGGAAACGTGAAATCTCTTTCGCATCAGGAACCACGCGGCTTGCCAGCTTGTTCCAGAGTACTTCGAATACCACGGTGCGGCCATTTAAATCAAGTTTGCGTTCCAATTCTGGGTGAACCACACCAATATATCCGATGTATTCATTTTCCAAATAAATCCCGGCGCTTTGACCTGGGTGCAACGCCGGATTTACATCTGCTCTAAAAGAAATCTTAGATAATTTTCCAGTTAACTCTAGAACGGCTTCCAAATCGCCTTTCATATCGAAGAAATCAACGGACTGTTTTTCCAGTGACCAATGCTCTTCAAAGCGATTTCCTGTAATAACCCCCCCTAGCATCAGCTCCTGACGAATCCCCTGATCGGCATTTTCATCAGGAACAAAACGCAAGCCAGTTTCAAACAAGCGCACACGGTTTTGCTGGCGGTTCTGGTTATATACCACCGTTGTTAACAAACCAGTCAGCAGAGATAAACGCATTGCTGACATATCCGCTGAAATTGGGTTAGGCAGCATCAACGCTTGTTGCTGTGGATGTAACAGCGCCTGAATTTTGGGATCAACAAAGCTATAAGTAATCGCTTCTTGATAACCTCTATCAACGAGCACCGTTTTAACACGTTGCAGGGAAAGATCCGTTTCACGATGTTTTTTCATGATAAGATCTGCGCGAATCGGTACATCTGGAATATTGTTGTAACCGTAGATACGGGCAACCTCTTCCACCAAATCTTCTTCAATCTCCACATCAAAACGCCAGCTTGGTGCAACCGCTTGCCAACAATTTTCCTGAATAGTGACTTTGCAACCTAAGTGGGTCAGGATGTCACCAACCTGTTCATCAGGTATATAGTGACCAATCAAACGATCCAGTTTTTCACGACGCAATGTGATTGTCGCAGATTGAGGCAATTGAGATTCATCAGTAACATCAATAATCGGGCCAGCTTCACCACCACAAATATCAATCAATAATTGAGTTGTTCTCTCTATTGCTTTGTGTTGTAACTGAGGATCAACTCCACGTTCATAACGATGAGAAGCATCAGTGTGTAAACCATAACGACGAGCACGGCCAGCAATCGCTAAAGGAGCAAAAAATGCGCACTCAAGTAAAATATTTTGCGTTTCTTCATTCACACCTGAATGTTCACCGCCAAAAATACCAGCCATTGCAACAGCTTGTTTTTCATCAGAAATAACTAGGGTATCAGTAGAAAGATTGGCTTCTGTACCATCCAGCAGCACCAATTTTTCATCCTGCTTCGCCATGCGCACAGTGATTGAGCCATTCAAACGCTCCAAATCAAACGCATGCAATGGTTGGCCTAATTCAAGCAATACATAGTTAGTCACATCGACAATCGGGTCGATGGAACGGATACCACCACGACGTAATTTTTCACGCATCCATTGGGGTGTTGCCGCTTTCACATTAATGTTTTTAATTACCCGTCCAAGGTAACGTGGACAAGCTTCTGTTGCTTCAACACGAATAGGGAAAATAGCATCTGTTGTCGGTTTTACTGCCTCAATTTGTGGCTCAGATAGTGGCATTTTATTAGCGACCGCCACATCACGCGCAACCCCTATAATACTTAGGCAGTCAGCGCGATTAGGCGTAATACTAATTTCAATGACCTTATCATCCAGCTTCAGATATTCACGCAGATCAACACCTAAAGGAGCATCAATTGGCAATTCAATAATACCGTCGTGATCCTCAGAAATACCCAGTTCAGAAAAAGAACATAGCATCCCTTCAGAAGGCTCACCTCGCAGTTTTGCCGCCTTGATTTTGAAATCACCCGGTAATACAGCACCCACGGTTGCTACAGCAACTTTCAACCCCAAGCGGCAATTTGGTGCACCACAAACGATGTCCAGCAGTCGTTCACCGCCTACATTCACTTTTGTTACCCGTAGCTTATCTGCATTTGGATGCTGAGCACATTGAACAACTTCACCGACAACCACACCATGAAATTGACCAGCAACAGCTTCAACGCCATCAACTTCCAGACCTATCATGGTAATTTGATCAGATAATGTTTCACTGCTAATGGCTGGATTTACCCATTCGCGTAACCAGAGTTCACTGAATTTCATGAGATATTCCCGCCCTTATTTAAACTGTTTGAGAAAACGCAGATCATTTTCGAAGAACGCACGCAAATCAGTTACACCGTAACGTAACATTGTCAGGCGTTCCACTCCCATGCCGAAAGCAAAACCAGAATAAATTTCAGGATCAAGGCCAACATTATGCAATACATTAGGATGAACCATACCGCAACCCAACACTTCCAGCCATTTGCCGTTTTTACCCATTACATCAACTTCCGCCGAAGGTTCTGTAAATGGAAAATAAGAAGGTCGGAAACGAACCTGCAAATCTTCTTCAAAAAAGTTAGTCAGGAAATCGTGCAACGTTCCTTTCAGGTTGGTAAAACTGATATCACGATCAATAATCAAACCTTCTACCTGATGGAACATGGGCGTGTGTGTCTGATCGTAGTCATTACGATACACGCGACCCGGTGCAATGACGCGAATTGGCGGCTGTTGACTGTGCATAGTTCTAACCTGAACACCTGAAGTCTGAGTACGCAACAGACGTTTGGCATCAAACCAGAAAGTATCATGATCAGCACGTGCAGGATGGTGAGCAGGAATATTCAACGCATCGAAATTATGATAATCATCTTCAATCTCAGGGCCTGATTCTATAGAAAACCCTAATTCACCAAAGAAAGTCTCAATACGCTCTATTGTGCGGTTAACCGGATGTAGTCCACCATTTTCCATACGGCGACCCGGCAATGATACATCAATTTTTTCCGCTGCTAAACGGAAGTTCAAAAGGTCAGTCTCCAGTTTTTCTTTACGGATATTCAGAGCTTCCTGGACTTCTTGCTTAGCCTGATTAATAACCGCCCCTGCTGCTGGACGTTCTTCGACCGGCAGATCACGCAGCGATGACATTTGGAGAGTTAAATGGCCTTTTTTGCCTAAATATTCAACACGCACCAAATCCAACGCAGCAACATCCTGGGCATCTTCTATGGCTGCTCTTGCGTTTGCAACCAGTTCAGCGAGATGTGGCATCGTTTTCCTCTTCCTTCGGCCTAACGGCCTTACTGTCATAAAAACAAAAAAACCTCCACAACGGAGGCTCAGGCGCTACTTTTCGTTTCTTTTCTTACGCGCAAAGCCCCCTGAATTCAGGTGCTAAAGTAAAAAAAGATGCGAAAAAAAGCTAAAGACATAATGTTAGTTCTCTCAGAGTAAAACTCTTTTTTGACAACGACTCTCTCTCGTAAGCTACATCTGACAACAAAGTAAAAGAGGGAGCATGCCCCCCTCTTACTACCCTAACTTATGCCAGAGCGCTCTTCGCTTTTTCAACTAAAGCAGCAAATGCCACTTTGTCAAACACAGCGATGTCAGCCAGGATCTTACGGTCGATTTCAATAGAGGCTTTTTTCAGACCATCGATGAAACGGCTGTAAGACAAACCATTCTGACGTGCAGCAGCGTTGATACGTGCAATCCACAGTTGACGGAACTGACGTTTACGCTGACGACGGTCACGGTAAGCGTACTGCCCTGCTTTAATTACTGCCTGGAAGGCAACACGGTAAACGCGCGAACGGGCACCGTAGTAACCTTTCGCTTGCTTTAAAATTTTCTTGTGACGTGCACGGGCGACAACACCACGTTTTACGCGAGCCATATACTTCTCCTATCGTCTCTGAATTCTAATCTAAAAATTGCTTATGCGTACGGCAAGCAAGCAACAACCAGGCCCAGATCACCTTTGGAGACCATGCCCTTTGGACGTAAATGACGTTTACGCTTGGTTGATTTCTTAGTCAGAATGTGACGAAGGTTAGCACGCTTACGCTTAAAACCGCCACTTGCAGTTTTTTTAAAACGTTTAGCGGCGCCGCGTACTGTTTTAATCTTTGGCATTTTAATTTCCACTTCGCATTGTGAATTACAACGAATTAATCAGGCGAATAAGCCCCAACCAGATGAACCGACTGGAGCTTATTACTTGATTGCCTAACTATTTCTTCTTAGGAGCGAGCACCATTATCATCTGACGGCCTTCAATCTTCGAAGGGAAGGATTCGACTACCGCCAATTCATCCAGATCGTCGCGAATGCGGTTAAGCATTTCGATACCAATCTGCTGGTGTGCCATTTCACGCCCACGGAAACGCAGGGTGATTTTGGCTTTATCGCCATCTTCCAGAAAACGAACCAGGTTGCGTAGTTTGACCTGATAGTCGCCTTCATCTGTACCAGGACGGAATTTAATTTCCTTAACCTGAATAATTTTTTGTTTTTTCTTCTGCTCTTTGATCGACTTACTCTTCTCATAGAGGAACTTGCCGTAATCCATGATACGGCAAACCGGCGGCTCGGCATTCGGGCTGATTTCAACTAAATCAACACCCGCTTCCTCAGCTTTTTCAAGAGCTTCCCTCAGACTGACAATGCCAATCTGTTCGCCATCTAAACCTGTTAAACGAACTTCAGAAGCGCGAATTTCTCCGTTAATGCGATTAGGACGCGCTGTTTGAATTCTTTTTCCGCCTTTAATACCTTATTCCTCCAATTGATGAAGATTACGACTGCGTATTTCTACAAGCAGTTTTTCGATGAACTCGTTAACATCAATGCTACCTAAATCTTTACCACGGCGGGTACGAACGGAAACTTTCCCTGATTCGACCTCTTTTTCACCACAGACAAGCATGTAGGGAACACGACGTAGAGTGTGTTCACGGATTTTAAAGCCAATCTTCTCGTTTCTCAAGTCTGCTTTTGCACGAATGCCAGCATCTTGAAGCTTTTTTACTAATTCCTGTACATAATCAGCCTGGCTATCGGTGATATTCATCACCACTACCTGCTGTGGAGCAATCCATGTTGGGAAGAAACCCGCATACTCTTCAGTTAGGATACCGATAAACCGTTCCAGTGAACCCAGAACCGCACGGTGAATCATTACAGGAACCTTACGTTCATTATTTTCACCTACGTAGGACGCATTCAAACGACCAGGTAGTGAAAAGTCGAGCTGCACAGTACCACATTGCCACGCACGATCCAAACAATCATGCAAAGTAAATTCAATTTTCGGTCCGTAGAAGGCACCTTCACCTGGTTGATATTCAAATTGAACACCATTTTCTTGTAGTGCTGCCGCCAAAGCTTCTTCCGCTTGATTCCATTGTTCTTCAGTACCAATGCGCTTTTCCGGGCGGGTTGACAGCTTAACCATGATCTTTTCAAAACCAAAAGTGCTGTAAACGTCATACACCATCTTAATGCAATTGCTAACTTCCCGGTGAATTTGCTCTTCTGTACAGAAGATATGAGCATCATCCTGAGTAAAACCACGAACCCGCATCAAACCATGTAATGCCCCTGATGGTTCATTACGGTGACAACTACCGAATTCAGCCATACGTAACGGTAAATCACGGTAAGATTTTAAGCCTTGGTTAAAAATCTGAATATGCCCTGGGCAGTTCATCGGTTTAACGCAATATTCACGGTTCTCTGAAGAAGTGGTAAACATATGCTCACCGTAGTTTTCCCAGTGACCCGTTCTTTCCCACATGACACGGTCCATCATAAACGGACCTTTAACTTCCTGATATTGATATTCTTTCAGTTTGGTCCGGACAAAAGTTTCCAGCTCACGAAAAATAGTCCAACCATCATTATGCCAGAATGCCATACCTGGAGCTTCTTCCTGCATGTGGTATAGATCTAATTGTTTACCAATCTTACGATGGTCACGTTTGGCTGCTTCTTCCAAACGTTGCAGATAAGTATTGAGCTGTTTCTTATCAGCCCACGCGGTACCGTATATTCGTTGCAACATTTTATTGTTGCTATCCCCACGCCAATATGCCCCTGCGACTTTCTGTAATTTAAAATGATGGCAGAAACGCATATTTGGCACATGTGGGCCACGGCACATGTCAATATATTCTTCATGATTATAGAGACCAGGACGATCATCTCGACTGATGTTTTCATCCAAAATTTGGACTTTATAATCCTCACCACGAGCAACGAAGGTATCACGAGCTTCTTGCCAGTTCACTTTTTTCTTGATGACGTCATAGTCTTTTTTGGCAAGTTCCAACATCCGCTTTTCAAGCAGTTCAATATCTTCCTGCGTCAGAGCACGGCCAAGATCAACATCATAGTAAAAACCATTATCAATAATTGGACCGATAGCCATTTTAGTATCTGGCCATAATTGTTTAATTGCATGGCCTAACAGATGAGCGCATGAATGGCGGATAATTTCCAGCCCTGCATCATCTTTACTGGTGATGATGGCAAGATTGGCATCTGAATCGATTAATTCACAAGCATCCACTAGCTCACCATTTACGCGGCCAGCAATACATGCTTTCGCTAAACCTGGACCAATATCACAGGCAACATCCATTACAGAAACGGCATGGTCAAACTGGCGTTGGCTACCGTCAGGAAGAGTAACAACAGGCATTTAAAATCCTTATCTACAGTGGTGACCCACACGAAAGGTCACTTGAAGGAGTTTGATATTCAACTAAAATAACGATTTAAATTATTATCTCGTCAATCCATTAAAGTTTGGTACTAAAATTGGTACACAATGTAAAAAGTGATTACCTTCAATACCGAAACACCGCGAAAATATACCATCAACAACCAGTCAGGTCACGGCGATGTTTAGTATGGGTAAAATCATTTGCATTTATTAGTCGAATCCGTCTAATTTGCGGGTTGCTATCCGCTCCGGCGAACTCGCGACGCAAATTGCCACGGGCGGCTTGTTGTTAACGATAAGCCTTTTTCACCTTCCACAAATAGCGTGGAGCCTGAGGTGCTGGATGATTATCCTGAACATACCGATAAAACTCATCCGGCGTCATGCTGTTTATTTTATTGACGGCTAATTGACGATCTGCATTAAAAGTACGCAAAAGAGCACCCGCACCATTTACGTAGGCAACGATAGTGGCGTAGTAGAGAGTCTCAGGGTTATCAATACCTACCAGATGTTGCTCCTTCAGGATACTGATATAAGCAGTGCCAAGATCAATATTAGTTTTAGGATCTTTCAACTCACTAGTTGTTGGCTGACCAGAACGCCCTTTCTGTCGATACACATCCCGCCCTGCTGTCGATGCTTTAATTTGCATAAGACCAATTGCATTCGATTTACTGACTACATTAGGACGAAAACCGGATTCAACTTGAATAATCGCTCTGATCAGAGTTTCATCAACGCCGTACCGATTGGATGCCTGTTGAATAAAGGTATCAAAAGGCGTCGGCGGAAAAGAAGAAATTCTAGCTGCGTTGGAAGTATTGCTAAGCATACGTTGCTGACCGGACTGTTTACCAACATTTGTTTGCTGAACATTTCTCTCAGCACAACCGACTAACAGCACGACCAGTGCCACAAAGCTCAGTCTTAATTTCACCCTATAATCCTCCGGATCAAATTTTGCTACAGCGCAGCATATACAATTTCGTTTACAATCTAAAAATATTTTTACTTAACTTTTCACTGTATTCGTGTTCATATCATATGGAATGACTATTGCAACAATTGCTATTTCCAAATTTTATCATCTTGACTTTACTTAAATGATATTGATAATCGTTATCATATACTTATAACAAGTAAGGTTTGAATTTTATGAAGAAAAAACTTTCTCTGCTTTTACTTTCTCCTCCTGTTCTGGGAATTATGTTGATTCTCTTATCTGTAATTCTATTTAGTCATCAGGTATCCGCCGCCAAACAATTTAAAGTTGTCACGACCTTTACTATTATCCAAGATATCGCACAAAACGTAGCAGGTGATGCGGCGATTGTTGAATCAATTACTAAACCTGGTGCCGAAATCCATGATTACCAACCCACCCCCAAAGATATTATAAAATCTCAACATGCTGATTTGATCCTTTGGAATGGGCTAAATCTAGAACGCTGGTTTGAACGCTTCTTTGAAAACCTTAAAGATGTACCTGCCGTTGTCATTACTGACGGCATTGAACCACTACCTATCCGTGAAGGGCCTTACAACGGGAACCCTAATCCTCATGCTTGGATGTCACCCACAAATGCTTTAATCTATATTGAGAATATTCGCCAAGCATTTGTGAAATACGATCCTGAAAATACAGAAATTTATAATAAGAATGCCAAAGCCTATGCTGAAAAAATCGCACAACTGGATTCTCCACTGAGAAAACGTCTTTCCCGTATTCCACAGGATCAACGTTGGTTAGTCACCAGTGAAGGGGCTTTTAGCTATTTAGCTAAAGATTACCAATTCAAGGAAGTTTATCTATGGCCAATTAATGCGGAAGAACAAGGTTCACCACAACAAGTTCGTCATGTCATTGATACTGTAAGAGCAAACAAAATCCCAGTTGTATTTAGCGAAAGTACAATTTCAGATAAACCCGCTAAACAAGTCAGTAAAGAAACAGACGCCCGTTATGGTGGCGTTCTTTATGTAGATTCACTCTCCGGCAGTACTGGCCCGGTACCAACTTACATTGATTTACTGAACAAAACTGTAGATACAATCGCAAAAGGATTTAATCAATGAATAGCAATATACTGTTTGAACGTCCTCATTTAGTCGTTGATGACGCCACTGTGACTTATAACAATGGTCACACAGCTATTTATGATGCAAGTTTTTCTATCACCGGTGGAACTATTTGTGCGTTGGTGGGCATTAACGGTAGCGGTAAATCCACATTGTTTAAGACTATCATGGGACTGGTAAGCCCATCTCAGGGAAAAGTAACTCTGAGTGATATGCCAGTCAAAAATGCTTTGAAGAAAAATATTATTGCATATGTCCCTCAAACAGAAGAAGTCGACTGGAACTTTCCAGTATTGGTTTCTGATGTCGTTATGATGGGCCGCTATGGGAAAATGGGATTCCTGAGAATCCCAAGTAAAAGAGATCACCAAGCTGTTGATAAAGCACTTGAACGTGTCGGCTTAACGGCCCTACGCAACCGACAGATTGGCGAACTCTCGGGCGGGCAGAAAAAACGGGTTTTTCTTGCAAGAGCTCTAGCTCAGGAAGGTAAAGTTCTATTACTAGATGAACCTTTTACTGGTGTTGATGTAAAAACAGAGAATGCCATCATTGACCTGTTGTGTGATTTACGTGATGAGGGCCATCTGGTTCTGGTTTCTACACATAACCTCGGTAGCGTGCCTGAATTCTGCGATCATGTTATCCTAATCAACCGAACTGTTCTAGCAAGTGGCCCAACAGAAACAACGTTCACCCAAAAAAATTTAGAGATGACTTTTGGTGGAGTACTTCGTCATATTAATCTATCTGGTCCGGAATTACATGATGATGATGATCCACGCTCCTTGACTGTTATTACTGATGATGAACGCGCAGCCGTATTTTATGGTCATGATCATCATGTTCCGCCAAGGCAGGGTCAGCATAAGGAGAAGCGTCAATCATGACAGAGCTTTTGCTGCAACCTTTTCACTATAATTACATGGTAAAAGCCATCTGGGTTAGCGCCATCGTCGGTGCTGTCTGTGCCTTTCTTTCTTCCTACCTGATGTTAAAAGGCTGGTCATTGATGGGAGACGCGCTCTCTCACTCAGTTGTGCCTGGCGTCGCTGGTGCTTATGCGCTGGGTCTTCCTTATGCAGGTGGTGCTTTTTTTACCGGAATGCTGGCAGCTCTGTCTATGACTTTAGTTCGTCATATCACTCGCTTACGTGAAGATGCAGTAATCGGGTTCATTTTTTCCACTTTCTTTGCGGTCGGCTTATTAATCGTTTCCCTCAATCCTACATCGGTTAACGTACAAACCATTATTTTCGGCAATATCCTTGGCATCGCTGATGAAGATGTTCTCCAAGTTGAAATCATTATTGCGATTTCATTTATCGTGCTCATGTTTATCTGGAAAGATTTGCTAATTGTATTTTTTGATGAAACACATGCTCGCTCTATCGGTTTATCTCCCTTGCGGATGAAAATCATTTTTTTTACTTTGTTGAGTGCTTGTACTGTCGCAGCCTTACAAACTGTCGGCGCTATTCTGGTGATTGCAATGGTTGTCACTCCAGGCGCAACAGCTTACTTATTAACAGATCGTTTTAAGCACCTGCTGATCATTGCCGTTACTATTGGTTCCCTGACCAGTGCATTTGGCGCTTACCTAAGCTTTTTCCTTAACGGCGCTACTGGTGGTGTCATTGTCACGCTGCAAACCGTTATTTTCCTACTCGCATTCTTCTTTGCACCAAAGCATGGGCTATTCGCTTCACGTATACGTGCCAGAAAAGAATCCTCAGCCTTGGCTCAGGAGACAACACAATTATGAATGAGTTGACACAATTACTCACTGAGCCGTTTATGTTTCCATTTATGCAACGGGCGGTATTTGCTGCTATTGTAACAGGTGCAGTATGTGCAATACTCTCTTGTTATCTGGTTCTTAAGGGCTGGTCGTTAATGGGTGATGCCATCTCTCACGCTGTATTGCCAGGCATTGTGCTAGCTTTCGCTGCTGGTATACCGCTGGCTATTGGCGCATTCCTTTCCGGTATTTTTTGTGCTTTTGCAACAGGATATCTGAAAGAACATAGCCGGATAAAAGAAGATACTGTCATGGGAATTGTCTTTTCAGGCATGTTTGCCTTTGGTTTAGTTCTTTTTGCCCGAATAGACACTGACCAACATCTCACTCATATTTTGTTCGGAAATATTCTAGGGATCACTAAAGATGAGTTGAATCAAACATTATGGATTGCCTGTATCACTATGGCGGTAGTACTGCTAAAGCGCAAAGACTTCATGCTTTACTGCTTCGATCCAAACCAAGCACGCGTAGTGGGATTACCTGTTAAGCTTTTGCATTACGGTTTACTTTGTCTATTGTCAATGACCATTGTCGCTTCCCTGCAAGCCGTGGGAATGATTTTAGTTATCGCAATGTTGATATCACCGGGAATCATCGCTTTCATGTTATGCCGCAGTTTTGACCGAATGTTAATTGTCGCTATCATTGCATCAGTCAGTTCCTGTGTCCTGGGTACTCTGGTCAGTTTCCACATTGATGGTGCAACGGGGCCATGCATTGTTATTGTTCAGGCTATTTTCTTTACACTGGCACTGACTTACAGTCAGATAAAACTTGTAAGAACAAAATCCAAACGTAAAACGTATCAATCAGCCCTACAAATCTCTAACGAACCCAATCAATAACAAAAAGGGTTATATCTGTTTTGAGATATATACCCTATGGATTTCAAGATGGATCGCGACGGCAAGGGAGCGAATCCCCGGGAGCATAGATAACGATGTGACCGGGGTGAGTGAGTGCAGCCAACAAAGAGGCAACTTGAAAGATGACGGGTATAACCCTGTTAATCATCTTTTTTACCTGATCATATGTTTTCTCTGACTATAATTGTTCATAAAGTAATTGACGACATAGAGAGGTGAACCATGTGGCAAACAGTAAATCATTTGTTAAACGAACATTTCGGTGTTGCTGAAATTCACGATAAAACTGAGTTAGCCGGGGGGGACATCCACCAAGCTTGGCGAGTCACTCATGGAAAACGACAAGTTTTTGTCAAATCAAATCTGCGCGAGATGCTCCCTGTCTTCAAAGCAGAATCAGAACAGCTTGAACTCCTGGCTCGCAGCCAAACTATCCGTGTTCCAACTGTTTATGGCATTGGCAATGCCCGTGACCATAGCTTTCTATTGCTTGAATTTCTGCCTTTAAAATCTTTTGACCCTCACAGTGCCTATTGCTTCGGTCAACAACTGGCAAAACTTCATCAATGGAGTGAGCAACCTCAATTCGGCTTTGACTTTGACAATATGCTGGCAACAACTCCACAACCTAATGGCTGGCAACGACGTTGGCACCAATTTTATGCGGAAAAGCGGGTTGGTTGGCAATTACAAATCGCAGCAGAAAAAAACATGATATTTGGTGATATTGATAATATCGTTCAAGCTATAAGTAACAAACTTCAACACCATCAGCCACAACCCTCTCTGTTACATGGCGATCTCTGGCCAGCTAATTGTGCTTCGCTAGATGACCAAGCCGTTGCCTTCGACCCAGCCTGTTATTGGGGAGATCGTGAATGTGATTTCGCTATGTTACCGTTATACCCTGACTTACCCATGCAAATTTTTGATGGCTATCAGAGCATATGGCCACTCCCTGCCAACTTTATTGAACGGCAGCCTGTGTATCAGCTCTATTATTTGCTTAACCGGTGTAATCTCTTTGGTGGTGATAATTTTATTGCGGTTCAAAATATTCTCGATAATATTTTGACTGAAAATAGCCAATAGATGGTAATCAGGCTGCGAAAATACTTATTCCGCAGCTATAGCCAACCGGAGAATCTACCAGCCTAAGATTTTCAATAGAAAATAAAAAATTGCACCGATAATTACCGGTGAAATATATAAGGTATAAATCTGACTGAACAGCGTATGACGAGGAAGTTTAATTTTTAATTCAATCTGTTCTCTCGTCAAGCCATCATTGCCTTTAGCTTTTTCAATAATAAGCTGATCTTCAATGTTTTCTCGTATAAACTTCACTTGTCTGTATATCCGTTGACCTGACGCACTCATAGCAAGGCCGAAAAAAATAAGAAAATAGATAATCAGGAAACCAAGCGTTGATCCGGTAAAACCAGCCAGACGATCAGGTGTTGGTGAGTTTTTCCAGAAGAAATCCAGAAATGGGGTATTAAAACGCACCATTTCAGCCATCATTTTCAGGAAATCATCCAAAACAGCATTGATACCATCACCTTTAATACCGTGCAGCCAGGCAAGGTTAATCACAGAAACAGTGGTCGATAAAAGTGCCGGAACAAAAATCACCCAACCTAAAACTCGCTTAATAATAGCGATGTATCCGGCTTTTTGGTAAGTCATCGATATCCCTCATAACAATAAGCAGATTTTATTTTCGGCTAATCATAGCCCATCAATCACCAAATTTAACTTTATATTTAATTAACTAAGCATTTCTTACCATGTTCCCGATCAGGAAAAGATTTCACCTACTGAGATTGTTACAATCAGCTTTCGCTAACTGTCTGACCAGAGAGAGATACTTAAATGTCTTTTCATTTACCAATAAAAGCGGCCATTTTCGATATGGACGGCTTACTGATTGACTCTGAACCCTATTGGACCCAAGGAGAAAAAGAAGTATTTAGTGAATTAGGTCTGGATTTCTCTTTAGCAGAAAAACTACCAGATACTCTTGGATTGCGAATTGACCAAGTTGTGGAACTTTGGTATCAGGCTTCTCCCTGGCAAGGGGCATCAAAATCAGACGTGGAACAGAGAATTACCGACCATGTTATCGATTTGGTAAAAGAAAACCGTCCTTTACTCCCAGGTGTTGAATATGCTTTAAACCTTTCATCATTTATGCCGATGGCAGCTTCTTATTGTTCACATAGTAGCCGTAGCGCTTATGTCTTATTCTGTCAAACAAAAATCTAATTAAATATTAACGTTATATACCCTATGGATTTCAAGATGCATCGCGACGGCAAGGGAGTGAATCCCCGGGAGCATAGGTAACTATGTGACCGGGGTGAGCGAGTGCCGCCAACAAAGAGGCAACTTGAAAGATGACGGGTATATATTAATAAATAAGATATTTTTGCTTTTCACCCTCTATCTTACCCACATAAAACCCTCTATACTTCGCCGACTGTATGGATAGACAGTTATTAGTCAGAGGAATTTATGACCGCAGAAGGGCATCTTTTATTTTCAGTTGCCAGCATCATCTTGGCACATAAGCTAGAAATAACACCAGAGATAGCTTATGGAGACTGGTTGCATATGCTACCAGGGGTACTGCTTACTGCCTTGTTACCCGATATCGATCACCCTAATTCAACCCTGGGTAGATTATTCAGATTTATCTCCATTCCTATTGCCAAACTCTGTGGTCATAGAGGCTTTACTCACAGTTTACTTGCTCTCATATTAGGGATTACTTTATTTTGGCTAAAAATACCCGAAGAGTGGCTAATCCCAACTGATTTTTTCCATGCCATGATTGTTGGCTATTTGAGCCATCTGATTGCAGATATGCTAACACCGGCTGGTGTGCCGTTATTGTGGCCAATCAAAATACGTTTCTGTCTACCTGTGCTTGGCAAGCAAGGAAATAAGAAAGCAGAAAGGTTTATTTCTGCCCTATTAATTGTCATTGCCATTTTTCTACCAGAAGATATTGAATCTTCTATACTTTTTTATATAAATCGCATCAAAGATCTCTATTTCTAATGCTCTAATTGACTAAAAATAAATCTTAAAAGTCACATTAATTATATTAAATTCTATATAGTTATAAATGAAAATAGTTTAATCTGGTACTATATTCCCCAACTGCTTGTTGTAATGTGTTCGTTTGCAAACCTACACGATTCAATACAGCTTATAACTTAACTAAATTGAATTCTGGAGTTTGGGGATGAATTTACCACTCATTTCGAATGTGCTCGTCTTCGTAGCACTGCTTTTGCTATTGTCAAAAACCAGTTCACGGCAATGGAACCTGTCGAAAAAGGTTTTTGCGGGCCTTACCATTGGCATTATTTTTGGCTTAGCACTGCAACTGGTTTATGGTTCTGATAATACCATAGTGAAGGAATCCATATCATGGTTCAACATTGTAGGTAATGGCTACGTACAACTTCTACAAATGGTCATTATGCCTCTGATATTTGCCTCTATTTTGAGTGCAGTCGCCAAACTACACAAAGCATCTTCTCTGGGAAAAATCAGCTTTCTGACTATCGGAACGTTGTTATTCACTACAATGATTGCAGCACTTATCGGTATCATGATTATCAACCTGTTCGGCCTGACTGCTGAAGGTCTGATTCAAGGTCCCCAAGAAACAACACGTCTGTCTGCTATCGAAAACAACTATGTCAGCAAAGTCTCTGATTTATCTGTACCACAATTGATTCTATCTTTTATTCCGAAAAATCCGTTCGCAGATTTAACCGGCGCTAACCCAACTTCTGTTATCAGCGTTGTTATTTTCGCAACCTTCTTAGGTATCGCTGCCCTGCAAATGTTGAAAGATGATCATGAGAAGGGTGAACGCATATTAGTCGCTATCGACACTATACAGGCATGGGTAATGAAACTGGTTCGTCTGGTTATGCGCTTAACGCCGTATGGTGTTATGGCCCTGATGACCAAAGTTGTCGCTAACTCTAATATCCATGAAATTGCAAAACTGGGAACCTTTGTTATCGCATCCTATATTGCACTAGCACTAGTATTTGTTGCTCATGGGTTTCTACTTTCTCTCTTCGGCATCAATCCACTTAGATTTTTCAAAAAAACTTGGCCAGTGTTGACTTTTGCATTCACCAGCCGTTCCAGTGCTGCCAGTATTCCACTGAATGTCGAAACCCAGACACTCCGTATTGGCGTACCAGAATCAATCGCCAGCTTTTCAGCATCTTTTGGAGCAACAATCGGTCAGAATGGCTGTGCCGGAATTTATCCCGCCATGTTGGCCGCAATGGTTGCTCCAACAGTGGGCATAAACCCACTCGACCCGATGTGGATTGCAACACTCGTTGGCATTGTCACTATCAGCTCTGCTGGCGTTGCTGGTGTGGGCGGCGGTGCTACGTTTGCAGCACTGATTGTCTTACCCGCAATGGGACTACCTGTAACGTTGATTGCTTTATTGATTTCTGTTGAGCCTCTCATTGATATGGGCCGTACGGCACTGAATGTAAGTGGTTCAATGACTGCTGGCACTATTACCAGCCAACTGATGGGACAAACTGATAAAACTATCTTCGATCAGGAAGAACATGTTGAATTAAGTCAGCTATAATTTAAAACTTCAAAAACTGTAAAAAAGCCGGGATTGATTCCCCGGCTTTTTATTTTATTCACAATATTATTTATTCAGGTACTGTCCACTACGCAGTGCTTCAATACGTTTGTCCAATGGTGGGTGAGACATGAACAGCTCACTGAATGTTTTTGATTTACCATTAATACAGAACGCCATCATACTGCCTTCTTCCTGCGGTTCATAACTGGTTTTCAGACGCTGTAAAGCAGCGATCATTTTCTCACGACCGACCAACTTGGCAGAACCTGCATCTGCATGGAATTCGCGATAACGTGAGAACCACATTGTGATAATGCTCGCCAGAATACCAAATACTATTTCCAACACCATTGAAACAACCATGTAAACAATAGGATTGCCCGAAGAGTTACTCTCTTCCTCATCACTGTTGCCAGACAGGAAACTTGATACAGCTTGAGCCAGTAGACGGGAAATAAAGATAACGAAAGTATTTACTATCCCTTGCAGCAAGGTCATCGTCACCATATCACCATTAGCAATATGACTAATCTCATGAGCAATAACAGCTTCTGCTTCTGCCCTACTCATGTTATCCAATAGACCGGTGCTGACAGCAACCAGAGAAGCATTACGACGCGCTCCGGTAGCGAATGCGTTAATATCAGGCGCGGTATAAATCGCAACCTGGGGCATGGCAATATTGACTTGTTCCGCTTGACGGCGAACAGTTTCAACTAACCAATGTTCAACTTCATTTGCTGGCTGTTCTATGACCTGGGCACCCACAGAACGTAGGGCCATCCATTTGGACATCAACAGGGAAACAAACGCCCCACCGAAACCAAACAGACCAGCCATAATCATCAAACCTTGTACACTACTCCCCTGAATTCCTGTCAAAGAAAGTATTATCCCGAACACCAACATAACAGCGAGGTTAGTGAGGAGGAACAAAACAATTCGCATCATAAAAACCGGCTTCCTTTATTAATAATCAATGCACTTTCAGAACTACTCTATAAATAAGGCTGTTCTTACTATATTCAAGGCTTTTAACCTGTTAAGCGATAAAACCAACATAACTTTACAAAATCATGAAAAAAACCACATTAGCCTAACACCAATTGGTTAAACAAAATACGCCAATACCTGGTAATACTGAGAAAATGTGAAATAATTCATCCTTCCTGAAAAGAAAAAACACCTTAAAAAGACTGTTTATATTACTGACAGCCCAATATACCATTCACTCAAAACATCCCAAGCAAACGATATTGGGCATTAATCATTAACAGGCTTTAACCCATTATTTTACTTAGACTTAGCCAACATTTTCTCAGCAGGTTGGTGCGCTAAATCAAGTGCAATCTTCACTGACTCATCGAGATAGGGATCTGGCCCCTGATAATCTTTAGGCAAATCATCCAGTGAAGTTAACGGTTTTTTACCCTCGCGTTTAAAGCGATCATTTATGCGATTCAACTTCAGAGCATCCGCTTCTTTATTCTCTTTCTCTCTTTGTGCATAGTTCAGAGAAACAATATTTTTATGCTCTTTCAGCGCCTTATAGTGAGCAATATCCTCATTGATATACTTGAATTCTGGATCAGTTGTAATGCGGGCATTGTGAGCAACATTCAACTGAGGAACCAATGCAGCAATAATTTTAGACCCTGTATAACGGGCAGGAGGAATGCTATCCCAAGGCAAAGCATTATCTTCGAAACTTTCCCCGGTTTCTGCCGGATCAACCCCCGTAGGCATTACGATATCAGGAGTAACCCCTTTACGCTGAGTACTACCGCCATTCACACGATAAAACTTCTGAATCGTATATTGGACAGACCCCAGTGATGGCCAATCAGGACGCATCATTTGATCGTAAATACGACTCAAAGAACGATATTGCTGAACTGTACCTTTACCAAAAGTCGGTTCACCAACAATCAACGCTCGCCCATAATCCTGCATTGCTGCGGCAAAAATTTCAGAAGCAGAAGCACTAAAATGGTCTACCAGAACAACCAAAGGTCCTTTATAGTACACCACTTCATCAGTATCAGAATCCTGACGAATTTTCCCATTATTATCTCTAACCTGGACAACCGGGCCACTTGGGAGAAACAAGCCTGATAAAGAAACCGCCTCTGTCAGTGCGCCACCACCATTGCTACGCAAATCAATGACAATAGCACTGACATGCTGTTTGGTCAGTTTTTGTAATTGAGTTTTAACATTATCAGTCAAACCAACATAAAAACCGGGGATATCAAGCACGCCCACTTTTTCCTGACCCATGGTCTTAACTGACATCTTCACAGCCCGATCTTCCAAACGGATCTGTTCGCGAGTTAAAATAACAGTACGCGGTTTTGCCCCTTTGGTATCAGAAATAACCTCAAGCCGCACTTTACTCCCTTTAGGACCTTTAATCAGCGCAACCACATCATCCAGACGCCAGCCAATAATATCCACCATAGACTTTCCTGACTGGGCAACACCGATAATCTTATCACCCACGTTTAATGCTTTGCTTTTGGCGGCAGGTCCACCAGCAACCAAAGAATTTATAACTGTGTAGTCATCATCTATTTGCAAAACAGCACCAATCCCTTCCAGGGAAAGACTCATTTCTGAGTTAAACTGTTCAGTATTGCGTGGTGAAAGATAATTGGTATGAGGATCAATTTCACGGGCAAACGCAGTCATAATCAATTGGAAAACATCTTCACTCTGGCTTTGTGTCAGACGTTTTAACGCGGATTGATAGCGTTTGGTGAGCATCTCTTTGATTTTCTTGTCCTCTTTGCCGCTGAGCTTGAGGTTGAGCCAATCATATTTAACTTTAGCATCCCAAAGTTTATTTAGCTCTTCCACACTCTGTGACCAAGGGGCTTTGGAACGATCAACATCAATTGTATCGTTACCATCAAAATTCATTGGCTGTTCAAGACGCGATAAAGCGTACTGATAACGCTCAAAGCGACGTTTCTGTAACAAATTAAACAAGTCATACGGAATTTCCAGATTCCCATTTTCCAATTCCTTGCCTAACAACTTTTTCTTATCGGCATACTGAGCAACATCTGACGCCAATAATATGTTATGGCTGTAATCCAGTATATTAAGATAGCGGTCAAATATTTTTGCCGAAAAATCACCATCTAAATCAAATTGGCGATAATGAGAACGAGTGAAGCGGGATGTTACCCGCTCGCTAACTGTTGAATGCTGAGGCTCTTGCTTCAATATAGGTAATTGTTCAATACCAACAGGAACAGCCACTGGACTGTTTGTATTTGCATAACAAGTACCAAAAATTGAAACACCTAAAACAAAAGCCAGTCTGACGAATTTGTTCATGCCCAGGTCGGCCTCCGTATCAGAACTGTAAATGTTCTGCGCGTACAATCATTGCCAAACCGGAAGGCAATTGTACCCGTACACCATCTTTGGCGACTTCAAGCACAGAAGCATCCACTGAACTTTTACCCACTCTTACTTTAATTTCCTGACCAATTTTCAGCGATGAAACATCGACAATCTGAATCGGTACAGGTTGAGCAGGTTTAGCAACTGGTTTACGTGCTTGCTGAGGGCGCTTTTGCTGACGTGGTGGCTGCCGTTTTTCCCCCTCAGTATTATTAGCGCGGCGACGAGGAGCTGGTTTCTTGGCTGTGGGCCGTTCATTTTTTTCACCAGCAGCCACATTTTCAGCTTCACGTTTTTTAGCTCTTTGCTCTGCACGCTGTGCCTGAACCCGTGCTTTAGCTTCAGTCAGTTGCTGAAGAGCGTGCTCAATGTGTTCCGCTTCCAATTCACCGCATGAATTACCATCAAGGTCAACACGCTGCGCACCTTCTTTCACACCATACAGGTAACGCCAACTTGATGTGTACAGACGCAAGGCGGAGCGCAGTTGTGTTTTACTTAAACACTCTTCGTCCTGAATACGTTCAACGATATCTTGAAAAATACCGATCTTTAAAGGACGAGCTTCACCTTCGGCTACGAAACAGAGCGGGAAACGCTCAGCTAAAAAAGCAATAATCTCTTTACTACTATTCAACTTAGGTTGATTTTCCATGAAATTTCCTGATTACAACGGTTTTGCCAACCAGCATAGGCATGAACTGGCGTCATTATAATAGCGTTGCTGATAAATGCCACGTTATCCATATGTTAAGTTACATTCAATTCAACATATTTCGGCACAACGCACTGTTCTAAATGAGCACAAAGCCCATCAATAAGGGCTTGTAAGCCAAATTCGTCTTTCTGGTCGAACCTATTAAAGACCGTACTATCAATATCCAATACACCGATAATTCTATCGCTTACGATCAACGGCAACACAATTTCAGCGTTACTAGCAACATCACAGGCGATATGACCAGGGAACGCATGAACATCATCAACACGCTGGATACGCTTTTTCAATACAGCCGTTCCGCATACCCCCTTGCCAACAGGTATTCTGACACAAGCAACTTTTCCCTGAAATGGTCCTAACACCAACGTATTACCATCAATCAGGTAAAAGCCAACCCAGTTAACGTCATGCAAACGTTCATACAACAATGCACTGGTATTAGCCAGCGTCGCTATTAAGTCATACTCACCAGACAACAGAGCTTTTAGGTCTCCCGTAAGCTCCCGATAGAACTCATTTTTATTCATAATTGACCTATCCGATGAAATTCACAAAACGCATCTCTATTTTTATATCAAAAAAACATCAAGTGCCCATAACAATAAGGTTAACAGTCTGTCACACTGACGTAAATTTTTTACTGTCCTCAATAAGATATTCTTTAATTATATTTATTGAATACTTGCAAAGGCTAGTGAGATATCACACCACTTCACCAAAACATTATCAGAGGTACAACCAGTATGAATATGATTCACTGTTAGTGCCTCTATGCCCTCATACAATAAAATCAAATTGAGTTTTTACACAATTATAAAGATCAATTATCTGATAACAGTATCGTTCATTAGCCCCTTTCATTTGAGAGTTGACTAGTAGTGTAGTAAAAAAACTAAACATTCAAACAAGTTATCCATAGAATTATTGCATTTACCACACCACCACCAACACTTTGAGTCCTTACTACCACACCAAATAAATATTTCCTACTGAATGTATAAAAGGTCAAAGAATAACAGAGATAAAAAAAGCAATATGACAAGAGTAAGTTTTAGAACAGATCATTATAACAGCAATATCATCTACCGATTATCCAGCACAGAAAATATTATTACTGGAAATCTCAGCTATTTGATCTATTCTCAATGATGGTCACGCTGGTCTTACCTGTTATATAAAAGTTAAGGAGCAATCATGAACCAGACAAAATTAAGAATTTCCAGCTACGAAATTGATGATGCTATTCTCTCTTCACCTTCCCAAGAGGACGATATCACCATTAGCATTCCTTGTAATTCCGACCATGAACTTTGTATGCAGTTGGATGGATGGGATGAACATACCAGTATTCCCGCCTTACTAAACGATAAACACATTCTTCTCTACCGAAAGCATTATGATAGACAAAAACATGCATGGGTTATGAGGGTGGTCTGATGTCCACAAAACTTGTGACAAAAAGAGGCCGAGTTGACTCCTCTACTCGGCCTAGGGAAAATGGCTCTTAAGAGCCGTGCGCTAAAAGTGTCATTGAGACGAAAAACAACTTACAATTTAAAGAGTAGCTGACATACTTGCATTTTACCAACTTTTTGGATAATAAATAATCAAAAACAACATCTTCCATTAAGCCAAAATAGACGCTATACCCTACGGATTTCAAGATGCATCGCGACGGCAAGAGAGTGAATCCCCGGGAGCATAGCAAACTATGTGACCGGGGTGAGCGAGCGCAGCCAACAAAGAGGCAACTTGAAAGATAACGGGTATATTGCTTACTCAATGACATTATCTCTTATCGCACAATGCTAAAGCTGCTTGTTGGAATGGCTCTATACTCATTTTTTGGGTCGGATTTTTGCTATCATCCAATAGAATAATATCCAAAGACTTAGCATTCACTTTCCCCACCTTCATCATATCCGTGGCTATATCATTCAATGGGTATTGCACTAACGTACTTGGATTAATCACAAACAGAGCCTTATTTGCTCGGCAATCCAACATCACCTCTTCCCGCGTAAATGCCCATTTATCACCAAATTGTAGCTTACTCACCGTTTCAATCGGTGCAGCAACATTTTGAAAAGAGAGACAAAGCAAGGAAATTAATAAAAGTAAACGTTTCATAATAGTTACCAATGTAGATATAAAAGCGAGCGAAATGGATCTTTTCACACACTATCTATATACCCAATGGATTTCAAGATGCATCGCGACGGCAAGGGAGCGAATCCCCGGGAGCATAGGTAACTATGTGACCGGGGTGAGTGAGTGCAGCCAACAAAGAGGCAATTTGAAAGATAACGGGTATATACCAATAGCACCTATTGAGACAGATAATTAATTAAGAAAATCAAATCGGTTGATAAGTAGCAAAAACAGCAACACATAATAGAACCAATGCTCCAAGAATAATTTCAACCCAACTATTGATAATCAACAATTGATAGCGGCCAGGTTGCTTCAGTTTAGGAACCAAGATATAGCGGTTAATTAATGCAAGCATCACCATACCCACCACCAATGCTATCTTCAGCCATAGCATGGATTGATATTCACTACCGCTATATTTCGGCCAGTTCGGTAGCAAAATTAAGCTGCTTATAATGCCAGTAATGATAATCAGGGTTACAGCAACGTGACCATACGTGGAAAAACGCATCATGGAGATCATAATCTGTTTATCCAACCCTATAGCCAATTCATTTTGTATCCGTAAAAATTGCAAGCATAACAAAAACGGCCATAATCCACCAAACCAGTATCCAACACTCACTAAGTGAATTACCTGATTAATCTGAGAAAAAACACCTGTTATCCCATCATGCATTACCGAATGGCCTATAAAAGCATGGCAGGAGAGTAAAACAGCAGAACTGATTAACATCAAAATATTTCTGGCTTTTTGTTTACCGATAAACAAAAACCCTGTAGCAACTATTGAAACCAGTATTTGCCATTGCCAAACTTTACCAAAAGTTGTTCCCAATACTGCCAACCAGATTTCTAGATTACAAATATCCTGCCAACCATCACCCATTATTCCCGATTGAATTGCCAACCATCCAATTGTTGTTACTAATGTCACAACTGTACTGATAATTACCCCTAAACGAAGGCGTGCATCAATCAGAACAGATAAACGCTCAGGAACCAATATGGCAGTAAATATGCTAAAGCCAAACACTAACATAACTGCCACGAAATGAGTGAAGCGACAAAGAATATACAGCGCCGCTAGAAACATAATTATTTCACTGTAAAGCTATAGGCACCTTTAGTCTTATGCCCATCAACAGAGACCACGCTCCAGTTAACATCATATCTCCCTGTCGCCAGTTTATCTTCGATAGGAAGAATAAGTTTTGTATTAGTTGCCGGATCAAGCTTCAACTTTCCCGTTTTAATGAGTTTATTTTCCGGGCCAATCACTTTTACTTTACTAAAACTCAGCTCAATACCTTCAGAAAAGCTTAGCGTGATCACCTGCGGTGTATTTTCTACTGTAGTATCTTCTGCCGGAATTTGTTCTGTTAAATGCGCATGGGCCAAAGCTTGCTGGCAAGATATGGCAACAAAAAGGACAATTAAAGCAGATAATTTTCGGCCAAAAGAGCGGATTGTGCTAATGGTCATCAATAACCTCTTAATTTTCAAATGAATCGCTATAAATTGTCATCATTTTATATCAAAAGAATTATTTTATCTGCGATAACTTACAATAAGAATTTCGTCTTGTGAACTATCGCGCAAAAATAAAGGAAAACCGCAGCATTGACTTTAAATACCTAAAGTTATTGCGACTACTGCGGCTAATTAATTCCCTTTCATTAGACAGGATTTGCAGTAGACAGACCTTTCAGATCCTTATCTAATAAGAAAAGTGCTTTACCATCCTCACCAACCATATCCAGTTTATCAAGGATAGATTTAAACAATTTCTCTTCTTCATGCTGTTCTGCTACATACCATTGCAGAAAGTTAAAAGTAGAATAATCCTGCATGGTTATCGCCAAATGAGCAAGTTTATTAATTTCGGCAGTAATAAATCGCTCGTGTTCATAAGTTCTATTGAGTACATGAGATATAGATTCATAATCGGCCACAGGTGCATCAATTTGCCCCAAACGTGGCATTGCGCCTGTATCACTCAGATACTCAAACAAGCGATGCATATGCTGCATCTCTTCCTGAGAGTGCGATTTAAAAAACGCAGCGGCACCTGGTAACCCTTGTTCACTACACCATGCACTCATTTGCAGATATAAATTCGCAGAATAGAACTCCAGATTCATCTGCTCATTTAATTTATTAACCATTTCTTGATTTAACATAATAGATACTCCAGTTATTAATTGGACTACATTATGCCAATTAAATGAAAATAATAAAACCCAATAATAAAAATAAATCAAAAATAAGTATCACATTGAAATATAAATATATTTTTTAATAAAAATATGAAAATGAATCTCATTTAATATATTTAAATGAAAATGAATCACATTTACAAAATAATCTTCATCAAGGAATTTTGATATTTAATGATAATGAATATTATTTATATTTATAAAATAATCAATTCAGACCTTGCCAGAAAAACCTGTCTGGATTAGTTTTATCACTTTGTGAATGAGAGAGACACTGATGAAACATAATCTGGCCGAACTTTCTACAGAGAATATGGACAAAGTGAATGTTGATTTGGCAGCTTCTGGCGTAGCCTTTAAGGAACGTTACAATATGCCGGTACTTCCTGATACAGTTGAACAAGAACAACCCGAACATCTGCGGCAATATTTTCAACAACGTTTAGTGCATTATCGCCAATTATCCAAACAATTTTCCAATTTACCCTACGAGCCAAAAGGCCGCTGATCATCCAGTAAGAATGGGTAACCACCGGATAACCGGTGATTATATACCCAATGGATTTCAAGATGGATCGCGACGGCAAGGGAACGAATCCCCGGGAGCATAGATAACTATGTGACCGGGGTGAGTGAGTGCAGCCAACAAAGAGGCAACTTGAAAGATAACGGGTATATCCAATTACTGATCTGCAAACCTATCTGTTGCACTAATAAGCTGATGTAAAATACCCGGCTCATCAAATGAATGCCCTGCTCCTTCAATGATATGTAATTCCGCTTCCGGCCATGCCTGCGCTAGATCCCAAGCATTTTGCACCCGGCACGCCATATCATATCGGCCATGAATGATAACTGCCGGAATATCCCGTATAACGTCAATATTATTCAACAGTTGCTGCTCCTCATTCATAAAACCCTCATTGATAAAATAGTGGTTCTCAATCCGAGCAAATGCCAAAGCAAACTCATCTTCCGTAAAACACTCTACATTATTTGAAGGAAGCAATGTTACCGTCTCTCCTTCCCATAAACTCCAGAGACGCGCGGCTTCTAATTGCACCCGAAGATCATTACTAGTCAGCCGCTTATTATATGCTCTGATCACATCCTTTCGTTCTCCTTCCGATAAAATAGATACCATTCGTTGCCATTTGTCAGGGAAGAAATTAGAAGCACCATCCTGATAATACCAGTGCAACTCTTGTGGTCTCAGCAAGAAAATTCCCCGAAGAATTAATTCAGAAACGTGTTGGGAATGAGTCTGGGCGTAAACTAAAGATAAGGTTGAACCCCACGAACCACCAAATACCAGCCATTTTTCTACTCCCATCAATTGACGTAAGCGCTCAATATCTTCAACTAAATGCCAAGTGGTATTATTTTCCAAACTGGCATGAGGTTTTGAACGCCCACAACCACGCTGATCAAATAACATGACATGATATTTCTTCGGGTCGAATAACCGACGGTGATAAGAAGCAATACCACCACCCGGCCCACCATGAATAAATACAGCCGGCTTACCTACAGGATTACCACACAATTCCCAATAAATTTGATGACCGTCGCCTGTATCCAAATACCCCGAACGATAAGCTTCACAAGCCGGATATAATTTTCTCAATTCTGACATAACATTTCCTTTACTGGCTAACACCAAATCTGGTATCCGTCTAATGACGGGTAGACATAACTATCAGAAAATGTTATTTCAATTCACTATAGCTAATCGTATTTTGCTGACAATCAACGACAACACGGTAATCTTTGTCACGCTTAGAACCACGAACAGTCAGCGGAATTTTTAATATATCTTTATCGCCAGTGATATTTTCCGCCTTTACCCACACCACTGGTTTAGACGTTCCCAATTGCTTTCTATCTTCTGACCAATGGTTAATGCGGTTTTGCAGAAAATCACGCTTTACTTGAGCGGCAATTTGCGATTTAGTTAAATTGTCGCAAGAAATAAATTTATCAACACGTTTGTTCTCCGACACAGCAGATACTGTGAATGAAACCGTGAGCAAAAGTGCTGCACCTGATAGGCTAACTCTGTTAATGATATGACATGCTTTCATACTACCTCCCGTTAATATCTCAAAGTAAGAGATTAAATATGGAGCTAACCTAACATGTCAGGTAAAATAAATGTGTGATTATTGTTAAATAAATAATTTAATTATGTTGATTTTTCATCATCAAACACCACATTAACCTGCTCTTTTCCTCGATGTCGCTCACGAAGTTCTTGTGCAACCAACGCAATCGCTTCGCCACTGCTCATTCCTTCAACCATCAATTGCTGAATTTTTTCTACCGCTCGTTGCTGTTCCTCATGGGATAAAGTTGGCATCTCTGAAAACATGATAATAACCTCTATAAAGTGATCTATGCCGAAGAGTATAGCGATTTTTAACTCAAGTAAGGAATGGATTTCTATGTTAATCTGTAAGGATTAAAATCAAGACTAACTTTTGCATGACAATTGCTAAACCAACACTATAATGAGCATTTCACTACAAAAACGGCAATTACCCTATCAACCAGACGCTGCCATCAACTATTTCGCGCCGATTTCAAATCAGTCTTGGGCAATGCTGCTCCATTCTGGTGCGGCCAACCATCCCCATAACCGGTTCGATATTTTGGTTGCAGAACCACGGATGCTACGGATTTATTACGCGCCTGTTTTCCCGGTGGTTCTATTACCGGAGCTCCTAAAATCAGAGCAATGGAAATAATAGAAGAGCTTGAACCTCACCGCCGACATGGATATTGTGGTTCAATTGGCTATATTAGTTTCTGTGGCACAATGGACAGCAATATCACCATTCGTACCCTCTTAACTGAGAAAGAAAAAATATATTGCTGGGCCGGTGGCGGAATCGTTGCCGACAGCATTGCTGAAAAAGAGTATCAGGAAACATTTGATAAGTTGAATCGTATCTTGCCGCAACTAGGGAAAATAAAAGTAATATGATATCACTGTCTGATTTCGTTAACAGATTTCAGTTACAACTTCCACCACCACCTAAACGGCTTTCAGATAACAACCGCCATGCTGCGGTATTATTACCAATCATCTGCAAACCGAAGCCAACGTTATTATTGACCCGACGCTCCGCCACTTTACGATCACATGCCGGTCAAGTCGCTTTTCCAGGGGGGGTTGCTGATCCTAAAGATAAATCAATAATCGCGACAGCACTACGGGAAGCGGAAGAAGAAGTTAACATACCTCATCAGAAAGTTCAGGTTCTGGGACAACTCGCTCCTTTAAATAGCATCAGTGGCTATCTGGTGACGCCTATTGTCGGATTATTGCCCCCCGGATTATCCTTCCACAGCAACCCGGCAGAAGTTTCCAAAATATTCGAAGTTCCTCTATCTGAAGCGCTCTCACTTTCGAGTTATCATTATCTTGATGTTAGTCGCCGTGGTCAGCGGCATCGTATCTATTTTTACTGGTATCAGCAGCATCTCATTTGGGGATTAACAGCGACAATAATTCATCAATTAGCTCAACAAATTCAGGTTTGATCCAAATCATTTAAGGATAACAAATTTGTATTTTTTTTATCCATCTTTATCGCTGTTGCTATCATAATTCAAAAAAACCTGTAAACTCCCTTATCAACACGACTAAATCACAGTAAAGTAGCGTACCTCAATATATATAACTATATCTCTATCTTTTTTAAGGAGTCTGGCGTGATTAGCGTTTTCGACATGTTTAAGGTCGGTATTGGCCCATCTAGCTCTCATACGGTTGGCCCGATGAAAGCCGGCAAACAGTTTGTCGACGATCTGGTAAACCAGGGATTAATGCCTTCTATCACGCGTGTAGCCGTCGATGTTTACGGCTCACTCTCATTAACCGGCAAGGGTCATCATACGGATATCGCCATTATCATGGGTCTGGCAGGTAATTTACCCGCCACCGTTGATATTGATTCGATCCCCGGTTTTATTCGTGATGTAGAGCAAACACAGCGTATTAAACTAGCCAACGGTTTACATGAAGTCGATTTCCCACGTGATAGCGGCATGGTTTTCCGAAGTGATAATCTGTCATTACATGAAAACGGCATGCAAATTCACGCATTCGCGGGGGACAAAAAAGTTTATAGCAAAACCTACTACTCGATTGGTGGTGGTTTTATTGTTGATGAAGAACACTTTGGTAAACCCTCTCAGGATACCAAACCAGTTTCATATCCATTCAATTCAGCAAAAGAATTACTGATGAATTGTAATAAAACCGGGTTATCTATTTCCGGTTTAATGATGAAAAACGAGCTGGATCTCCACAGCAAAGAAGAAATTAATGCCTATTTTGCCGATGTCTGGGATACCATGCAGGCTTGTATTGAACGTGGTTTGAACACCGAAGGGGTTTTACCTGGCCCACTGCGTGTACCACGCCGGGCAGCGGCATTACATCGTATGCTAACCTCATCAAATAATTTATCTAATGATCCAATGAATGTCGTGGATTTGGTGAATATGTTTGCCTTGGCTGTCAATGAAGAAAATGCTGCGGGTGGGCGTGTTGTTACCGCACCAACCAATGGCGCTTGTGGCATTGTTCCTGCCGTACTCGCTTATTACAACCATTGCATTGAACCTGTAACACCAGAGCTCTATATCCGCTATTTCCTGGCTTCTGGCGCTATTGGCATCCTATATAAAATGAATGCATCGATATCTGGAGCTGAAGTGGGTTGCCAAGGGGAAGTAGGTGTTGCCTGCTCGATGGCAGCAGCCGGCCTTGCTGAATTGCTCGGTGGCAGTGCTGAACAGGTCTGTATTGCGGCTGAAATCGGTATGGAACATAACCTCGGCCTTACTTGTGACCCGGTAGCAGGCCAGGTACAAGTACCTTGTATTGAACGAAATGCCATTGCGTCAGTAAAAGCAATCAATGCTTCACGCATGGCTTTGCGCCGTACCAGTGAACCGCGCGTTTCTCTCGATAAAGTTATTGAAACCATGTACGAAACAGGTAAAGACATGAACGCTAAATATCGTGAAACATCCCGCGGTGGGTTAGCAATTAAAGTTCAGTGTGATTAATCAAATAAATAACTTGTTTTTTAATCAATAAATGCTTCTGTAATGAAAATATCCCTACCCTATGGTTGGGATATTTTTTGACCAAAACGTGGAATGATCATCTTTTGATCTAAAAAGATGAATATGTTTTCCATTTTAAACTAATAAGATGTTATCGAAAACAGAATAAATATCTAACAATAAGCAAATTATAGATAATTATAAATTAATTTTGCAATTTTTAGCTTATTAAATTGTTTTGTGGTTAACATTTTTATCTATTTCATTTTTTCTGACTGACAGCAATTTTCCTCTGGTATTTCTAATGTTAATCTAACAGCCGATTTTTTCAGTCAATAAGAGATAAAGTCTAAATCAAGTCAAATATTTAGGTATCATATTGATAAAAGGTCACTATTCATACAAATAAGATTTTTATTGGAGGAATGATTCATCAAAATTATTGCAGTAACTTTGTAATAATCCTGCATTGATACCCAATGGATTTCAAGATGGATCGCGACGGCAAGGGAGCGAATCCCCGGGAACATAGATAACGATGTGACCGGGGTGAGTGAGTGCAGCCAACAAAGAGGCAACTTGAAAGATAACGGGTATATATTGTTAACAGAGGGGAAAACAAGTGAGTATAGCCATTATGATTGGCACACACGGGGCTGCGGCTGAGCAACTGCTTCGTACCGCAGAGATGTTAATTGGAGAGCAAGAAAATGTTTCTTACATTGACTTCGTTCCTGGTGAAAATGCCGATACCTTATTTGAAAAATACAACAGTAAACTGGAAACGCTTAATACAGCGCAAGGTGTACTATTTCTTGTCGATACATGGGGAGGAAGTCCATTCAATGCGGCTAGCCGTATCGCCGTAGATAAAGAGGATTATGAGATCATCACCGGAGTTAACGTTCCAATGCTGGTTGAAACCTTTATGTGTCGAGATGATGACCCATCTCTGGCAGAACTGGTTTCTGTTGCTCTGGAAACCGGGAAAGAAGGCATCCGGGCCCTGAAAACAGAAGAACCTCAAAAAGCTGAACCAGCCAAGCCCGTGGCATCCGTTGCGGCACCTTCATTTGCACCATCAACCGGTGATCATATGAAAATTGCCCTGGCTCGAATTGATGACCGCCTCATTCATGGTCAGGTTGCTACACGTTGGACAAAAGAAACCAATGTCAAACGGATCATTGTCGTCAGCGATGAAGTTGCTGCTGATACTGTCCGTACCACCTTGCTAAAACAAGTTGCTCCACCGGGGCTCAGTGCTCACGTTGTTGACGTTGCAAAATGTGTTCGCGTTTATAACAACCCGAAATATGCCAATGAACGTGTCATGTTGCTGTTTACAAACCCAACAGATGTTTTGCGTTTAATCGAAGACGGTGTCGATATCACTTCTGTCAACATTGGTGGAATGGCTTTCCGTCAGGGAAAAACGCAAGTTAACAACGCAATATCCGTTGATGAAACCGATATTGCAGCCTTCAAAAAACTAAATGAACGAGGCATTGAACTTGAAGCCCGTAAGGTTGCTAGTGACAGCCGCTTACAAATGATGGATCTACTCCAGAAGGTTAAAAACGAAAATCAGATCAGAGCAATTTAACTATTACTCAACAACAAAAATCACTCAATGACAAAAATTTCTCACCAAATTTAATTTGGTTACAGGAGACAAACAATGGAAATTACCGTTGTTCAAATTGTATTGATATTCATCGTAGCTTGTATAGCCGGAATGGATTCCATTCTTGATGAATTTCAATTCCACCGCCCACTCGTGGCCTGCACCTTAATCGGGATCATCCTTGGTGACATGACAACCGGTATCATTATCGGTGGTACGCTAGAGATGATCGCTCTTGGCTGGATGAATATCGGTGCTGCAATTGCCCCGGATGCAGCCTTAGCATCAATCATCTCAACGATTCTGGTCATCGCGGGTGGTCGTGATATCGGTGAAGGTATCGCTTTGGCCATTCCACTGGCAGCAGCAGGTCAAGTGCTGACTATCATTGTGCGTACCATCACAGTCGCCTTTCAGCATGCTGCTGACAACGCGGCAGAACGTGGCAGCCTGCGTGCGATTAGCTTTATCCATCTATCCGCATTACTGCTCCAGGCTATGCGTATCGCCATCCCGGCCCTGATCGTTGCACTATCGGTTGGTACCAACGAAGTCCAGCAGTTACTTGCTTCTATTCCAAAAGTGGTAACAGATGGCTTGAACATCGCCGGGGGTATGATCGTCGTTGTGGGTTACGCAATGGTTATCAACATGATGCGTGCCGGTTACCTAATGCCCTTCTTCTATCTCGGTTTCGTCACAGCGGCATTCACTGAGTTTAACCTAGTTGCATTAGGCATTATTGGTATTGTTATGGCTGTGCTGTACATCCAGCTAAGCCCTAAATATAACAAATCTCAGGTAGTGGCTACCCCTGGACACACCAATAACGACCTTGATAACGAATTAGATTAAAAGGATGAGCAACATGTTAGATACAACAAAAACGCCTGCTCAGACAGCAGACCAGAAAAAACTGACACCCAGTGATATCCGTGGTGTATTTCTCCGTTCTAATGTATTTCAAGGTTCATGGAACTTTGAACGTATGCAGGCTTTGGGTTTCTGTTTCTCTATGGTGCCAGCTCTTCGTCGTTTGTATCCAGAAAACACCGATGAGCGTAAACAGGCACTCAAACGCCACCTCGAATTCTTTAACACTCACCCTTACGTCGTCGCACCTGTACTGGGTGTCACTCTGGCAATGGAGGAACAGCGTGCTAATGGCGCAACGATTGATGATGGTGCGATTAACGGTATCAAAGTCGGTCTGATGGGGCCATTGGCCGGTGTTGGTGACCCTATTTTCTGGGGGACAGTCCGCCCGGTATTTGCTGCTTTGGGTGCTGGCCTGGCAATGAGTGGCAGTTGGCTTGGGCCTGTCTTGTTCTTTTTCTTATTCAATCTGGTACGCCTGTTAGTTCTCTATTCAGGTATCTCTTATGGTTATAAGAAAGGGATCAATATCGTTCAAGATATGGGTGGTGGCTTCTTGCAAAAAATGACGGAAGGAGCGTCAATCCTTGGTCTATTTGTTATGGGGGCATTAGTTAATAAATGGACGAAAGTCAATATCCCACTGGTTGTATCAGAAATTCCTAACCAACAGACAGGTGAAAAGACAATAACCACGGTTCAAAATATCCTCGATCAATTGATGCCAGGCTTGGTACCACTTTTGCTGACATTTTCTTGTATGTGGTTATTACGACATAAAGTCAATGCCCTGTGGATCATTATTGGTTTCTTTATCCTGGGGATTATTGGTGCCAAATTTGGTTTCCTTGGTCTCTAGTACAATATCATTCGGGGAGGAACTCCTCCCCATATTTTCTTTTTCATGACAATGCAAGGATAAGGAATGAGCCTTAATGATATAGTATTAGCTGGTTTAATCGTACTCATGCTAGCTTTTGCTGTTTATGATGAATTCGTGGTTAATTTTCTAAAAGGGAAAACTTACTTACAAATAAAGCTAAAAAGAAAACATAAAATTGATGCACTCATCTTTATTATCCTGATACTTATTGTTGTTTATAATAATATTACTGCTTATGGTAGCCGTTTAACCACATATTTATTGCTGTTTACTATCCTGGTGACTATTTATATTGCCTATATACGGTCGCCTAAATTATTTTTTAAAAATAACGGTTTCTTCTATGTAAATACCTTTATTTCCTATAACCGGATAAAAACTATGAATTTATCTGAAGATGGCATTCTGGTTATTGGTTTAGAAAACAAGAAATTATATATATCAGTAAGCAAAATTGATGATTTAGAAAGAATTTATAAATTTCTCATCGAAAACAGATAGATAAGAAAAAATAATAAATAAAAAAGTAAATAATAAACAGTCAGCCTTACGCTGACTTTTATTTTCCCTATAAAACAGATAATGATAATTATTATCAATATCCTGCCTTAACCCTAAAAATAATATTATTTTCCCTTTTTGAATTATTGTGCTATCTTTTAAATTGTCATGGGGAGTAGCCTGTTTCAGAGAAGCGATTTAGTTAATTTCTCTGAAAAGCCCGTATCAACACGCTCGTTACAAAATAAACGTGGTGCGGGTAGCCTTATTGCTATCTTAACAGGCATTATTGTTGCTCAAAATAGCAAAAAAATAGCCTAATGGGATAGCTATTAATTCGGTTGGCAAGACCATTGCATATAACACCATCATTGGTTGGGGGTGGATTATATGTATATGGAAACACCCAACCGAGGCTATATTAATGAATATGTACGCAACCCTTATCCTGGCTTTAGCACTCTCAATGGATGCCTTTGCTGCTGCAATTTGTAAAGGGGCCGCACTACATAGACCGCATTTTCGTGAAGCAATCCGTACAGGTTTGATATTTGGCTTAGTAGAAGCCTGTACCCCATTGATTGGCTGGTCGATAGGGCTTTACGCCAGCCAGTATATTATGGAATGGGATCACTGGATTGCTTTCGCGCTGTTATTTGTTCTAGGTTGTAGAATGATAACAGAGAGTTTTAAAGCAAATCAGGAAAAAAAGAGTGAATCACCCTGCCGTAATAACTCAATAGTGTTGATAACAACAGCCATTGCCACCAGCCTGGATGCAATGGCAATTGGTATTGGGCTAGCGTTCCTTGAAGTCAATATCGTACATACTGCGATGGCTATCGGAATGATGACAATGATTATGGCAACATTGGGTATGTTAATTGGCCGTTATATTGGCCCACGGTTAGGCAAACGCGCTGAACTTATTGGTGGGCTGATTCTGATTGCGATTGGCTTCAATATCTTATTTGAACATCTCGAATTATTTATGTACGCCAAATAACGCCACCAGCCCAAAATATTTATACCCGTAAAGCCATAGGGTATATATTTTGGGCTGAAATCTTGATCAATTAAGGCGTTGATAGACCCGCAGTATAAAATCAGTTTCACATTCAAACAGCACCCTATCTGCCAATTCTTTTTTCACATCTTCTATTGCTCGCCAGGCAAATGGTGTCATCTGTAATAAATGATACGCTTGCACACCATCTAATTTCATTGGGTAAGATAACGATTGCTCGGTTATCAATTCAAATCCTTCCAATGGTTCTGCCTTCAATGGATGAAGATGAATATTTTGATAAATCAACTCTTTGAGCTGATAAAGATGGCGAGGGCCAGGAGTGACTGTCAAAACAATGCCCTGTGGCTTAACCACCCTTGCCAGTTCCTCCGCTTTACAAGGTGCATAAATTCTCAGCACCCCGGCAAGCGATTTATCGGCAAATGGCAAACGATGACTCGACGCAACACAAAAGCTGACAGCAGGATAGCGCTTAGCGCCATAACGAACCGCGATCTTAGCAACATCTAACCCATAGATTTTAAGATTACGTCTCTTGCCTAACTGTGCTTCAACCGCAGCGGTGTAATAACCTTCACCGCATCCTATATCCAGCAAACTCCCTGCATTTTCTGGCAGATACTTTTCTAGTAATTCCGAAACCCGTTGTTGTAATGGTTGATAATGCCCTGAATCCAAAAATGCTCTTCTTGATTGCATCATCTCCGGGCTATCCCCCGGTTCCTTGGATTTTTTATGCTGAACGGGCATCAGATTAACATACCCTTCTTTAGCACAATCAAACTGATGATTATTCTCACAGCGCCATTGCTGTCGAATGAGCAATAAAGATTGATGACATAAGGGACATTGGTAAGACATAAGATTCCAAAAATATAAGCGAAAACCAGCCAGCACTATAGCATATTCTGATACTTTTCGTCTTAAATCATACTAATTAATAATTCTATATATACTCAAGATACTTCAAAGTGCATGTTTGAAAAACGATTATGTTGTTGAATTTAAATGTTTTTATATCTGACGACTCAAGCATCTTGACAGGGCTAACGCATGATCATTTTTTATCCATAAGATGACGAATTAACCGTACAAAATAAGCCACGCTTTATTCTTGTTGCAATCTTATCTGTTTACCGTTATTTATCCACA